>JAZDIW010000286.1:0-2729 GCA_043804575.1 bacterium | reverse complement strand
GGGTGGTGAACCGGAGTTTCTACGCCAGCGGCTCGCAAGATCCTCTTCTCGCGCGCCGGGGCAAACGCGAACTGCCATATATCAAAGAAGTGCGGGATCAGCACGCAGTGCGTGTGGCCCTGATTCCCTGGAAAGCGGAAGATCCGGTTGGACCAGTCGCCCTGCTGGGACTCTTGCACACAAACGCGCGTCAGGAACCTGCAGTCATTCCGTAAGGTGTTATGTCAACATGGCGAAAGCGGTTAACACTGCTCATGCCGAAACTTTACATCCCCGGATTTCTCGTCTCAGGAACCGAGCGCCAGCACCCGCTCACGGTATCTGCAGTCAGTTTTCCGATTGCTGGCGCGAAGTATTGAAATCAGCTGTCGTTATTCTCTTTTTGATTTGGGAAAATCCCTATGCTTCATTCGGAGTGAATTCATTCTCCAAAATCACAGTTCTTCTCCCGCGAGGAATGAAGCAATGCGGCGGCGCAATTCGTCGCGCGTTTCCCTGAATGCAGTCAGGCGCTCTTGCTCGGAGCTGCTCGCTGCCGCTGGATCGGGCAATCCCCAATGCAGGCGCCGGGCTTCGCCCAAGAAGACCGGGCACTCCTCCTCGGCACATAGCGTGATCACCGTGTCGACCCCGGCCGCAGGGACCGCAGTGATTGCCTTGGAGTGGTATTGCGAGATGTCGATCCCAATCTCCTTGAGTACAGCGATAGCCTCAGGATGAACGCTCGTCGGGCGCGAGCCGGCCGACCAGATTTTCACTCCTTGCAGTGCTAGAGATCGCGCGATCCCCTCGGCCATCTAGCTGCGCGCCGAGTTGGCGACGCACAGAAACAGAATGCCTATCAAGATTAAACTCCCTTCAATCCGTAATACTTTCGTCCTAGCCAGAGCGAAACGTTGATTAGACCGATAAGCGCCGGCACCTCCACGAGCGGTCCAATCACGGCAGCAAAGGCGCCGCCGTGCTGGATGCCGAAAGTGGCAACCGCGACCGCAATGGCCAGTTCAAAGTTGTTGGATGCCGCAGTAAAGGAAAGAGTCGCCGACTGGCCGTAGGTTGCTCCGACTCTCTTGCTCATAAAGAATGAAATGAAGAACATGAGCAAAAAGTAGATAAGCAGCGGGATCGCGATGCGGACCACATCAAGCGGAAGCTGCACTATTTTCTCGCCTTTGAGCGAGAACATCACAACGATCGTGAACAAAAGCGCGATGAGCGTAATTGGACTGATTTTTGGAATAAACTTCTCGTGGTACCACCGCTTGTCCTTGACCTGGATGAGCGTAAATCGCGTGATGATGCCGGCGAGGAACGGGATGCCGAGATAAATGAAGACGCTCTTGGCAATTTCGCCGATGGTGATATTGACCGCAACGCCCTTCAGTCCAAACCAGGTCGGCAGAACGGTGATGAAGACATAAGCGTAGACCGAATAGAGGAGCACGTGGAAAATCGAATTGAAAGCTACCAGTCCTGCGCAGTACTCCGTGTCTCCCTTTGCCAGTTCATTCCAGACGATGACCATGGCAATGCAGCGGGCCAGGCCGATCATTATCAAGCCCACCATATACTCGGGCTTGTCCCGAAGGAAAAGCACGGCCAGGGCAAACATCAGGATCGGACCCACGACCCAGTTCTGTGCAAGTGACAGACCGAGCACTTTTGTGTTGCGAAAGATAGGCGCCAAATGGCCGTATTACGCGCAAACCGTAGAGTGACAGGCGGGGTAAGTTGGCCGCCCTCGTTCCAAACCACTTTTCCGGTTTGCCGACAATACGGGCAAGCGAACAGTTCAAACTGACCAATGGCTCAACTTCCTCAAACGGGACTTGGACTAAATCCGCCTGCGGCGGATAGATAAGATCCTGCTCTAGTTCAATTTCCAGCTGTTCCGGGAGATCTCAGTCTGCTTCTCCGTCGCCGGAATCAATCACTCCCGGAGCTTCCGCGAAACCGATCCTCTTCTTCCGCGAAGAGAATATTAAAGCTGGTTAACGTACCGTAGCAACCGGTGATGTAGCCCTGCAATTTGATCTTCAGGTCCTCAGCGATGTCCGCTCCGTTGATTTGCTGCTCCAGCACGCGCAAGCGGTTTCTGAGCATGACGACCTTGTGGAAAAACGTCTCGATTGGCCAGTTTTTCTCTTGAAGGTCCGCCTTTCCAGGCCGAAGAATCATTTCTCCGCCGCGCCACTTTTCAGCCATCGGCACCGGGGTAAGACCTGTCTCTTCTCTTATTATCCTCCTCAACAGCAATTCAAGATCCAAGGCACTGCCACCTTGGGCTGCAATGTCTACCACAGGGAACCTCCTCTCTCGCTCTGTCACCAACGGAATCTGCGGCCGCGCTGAAAGTTCCGGCTGCAGCTTCGAACTGCTCTCTCTGACGTCTCCGCCCCGGTAGTTGTGCTGACTGCCGCAATAATCGCAGATGACCCGCAGGACCGCACCTCGAAGATCCGCAACAATAACTGTGTGGCCGCGAACCGTTTTGCAGACACGGCACAAATCATCCAGCGAATCGCCGGCTTTAAACAGGCACGACTGGTCCTTGTGCATCATCGCTTATCCTTCTTAGCAACACTTCATTGCGTGCACACTAGTCGGGTTATTCTAGCGCCCCTCGAGGCGCG
The DNA here is from genome assembly GCA_043804575.1 of bacterium. Lineage (GTDB taxonomy): Bacteria > Electryoneota > RPQS01 > RPQS01 > DYHQ01 > JAZDIW01. Next base: position 96 of record JAZDIW010000286.1, on the reverse strand, counting down.
GGGCTATATTCAATTCGCCCTCCGCTACCCGCCTTCCGTCGCCCGTCATTCATCGAGTCCGTTCCAAATGGCGGATCACCGCTCGGTCATCAAACA
>JAZDIW010000285.1:0-3585 GCA_043804575.1 bacterium | reverse complement strand
CGGAAGCAAACGAACGCTGAAGATTTATCGCGAGCTTGAGATTCGGCGCGTGTTGTCCCTCTCGCACCTGCCATCCTCATGCTTCATCGTCGAAACCGAGGGCAAAGGCCCTGACAAATTTCGGCTCATCGGCGCCGGCTGGGGTCATGGCGTGGGCCTCTGCCAGCTCGGCGCCGCCGCCATGGCGCAGAAAGGCTGGAGCAAACAGGGAATTCTGGAGCATTACTATCCGGGTACAACGCTCCTCTCTATCGCATGAGAAAGCGGGCTGTCGCCGTGGCAGGTGTGTCACCCGCCCGGCGATTGAACATGGTTTTCAGCGTTGTACTGATTGTACCGGTCGTGGTGTTCCGGATTGTTTTCTTTTAAGTTACGGAATCGTGCAACTTTTCCAGATTCTCAAATTCTCATAATCTTCAGAGTGTGTTCTTCAAATAGGGCATGGATTCGAGAAAGATTTCATTTGACAAATAGGTATTGACAAAGAGAAAAAAGTTTTTTATATTGTATTTGTTCATTTGTTCAACACACGATTTCTCCCAAGATATTGTTATTGCCGTGCTTGTAAAGCACAAGGAGCAGAAAAATGGCCTTGACAACAGCTAATCGGGTTGCCGATTTTCTTATCTCCTTCTCCAGTAAACACGGTGACCCACTAACAAATCTAAAGCTTCAGAAATTAGTGTATTACGCTCAGGCATGGCATCTTGCTCTTTATGACAAGCCGCTATTCCGTGATCCCATTGAAGCATGGACTCATGGCCCGGTAGTTCGGAGCGTATATAACCGATTCAAGGTGTATGGGCCCAATCCTATCGACTGCGTTGTTGATGAGCCGGATATTCCCAATAATCTGAAGGAGCATATGAAAGAGATTCTAAACGCTTACGGACATCTTTCTGCCTTTCAACTTGAACAGATTGCTCACAGTGAGCTCCCTTGGAGAAAAGCGCGTGGAAATCTCGCGCCTGACGATCCTTCAGCAGAACAAATTTCTATTGAAGACATGAGGGAATTCTTCAAAAAGAAATTGAATGAGTAAAAGTAAGCGAAGAATAAAACAACAGAAGCCAATAGAAAAGAGAATACCGCTACCTTCAGTACCAGAAGAAGGCGGTATTTCTTTTTCATTTAGATATCTTGACCTCAGCAAGGAGAAGTTCCAAGTAGAACAAGGATTTGCTGCGGAATATTATCCGGTCTTCATAGACCGCCTAAAAGCTTTGTCTTCGATGAGAAAGCAGGAACTCCTGTCAAATCGATCCTCAAGCTTGCGTTTTGAACCGATCGATTTTAAGATGACCTCCGAACAAGGAGGATTCCCAATTCCGAACAAGGAATTATGGGAGGCTTCTTCCTATCAGGTGAGTGTAACTGCCAACAAATATGGACGTCTTCACGGTTTCTTTCTGAATTATGAAAGCTACCATGTATTCCATATTGTCTGGTTGGATCCAAATCATATGCTTTTCCCTTCTAAGTAGTGAAAGATCGATTCCATTGCCTCCTTTCGCAGGTCATGATTGACACTCACACACATTTATTCTGGTCGGATTTCGATGCGGATTTGCCAGCCGTTTTGGAGCGAGCCAAAGAGGTAGGGGTTTCGCGCGTGATTACGGTGGCTTTGGACAAAGAAACGGGGCAGAAATGCTTGGAGATTGCGGCGGCGCACCCGGATATGGTTGCGGCCACAATCGGCGTGCATCCTTCCGATGTCCAGCAGGCGACGGAAGATGATTTGCTCTGGATCGAAGCGCAGGCGGGGGATCAGCGCGCCGTGGCGATTGGCGAAATCGGCTTGGATTATTATCGAGGCGAGACGAACATCGCTCAGCAAGAGGCGCTATTCGAGCGCATGTTAGATTTGGCGCGGCAACTCGCTCTGCCCGCGATTATTCACCATCGAAAGGCCGGGACGCGAACACTCGAAATCATCCGACAAAGCGGCGTGTCGCGCGGCGTCTTTCATTGCTTTTCTAAAGGGATTGAATTCGCGCGCACGGCGCTCGAGCTTGGCTTTCATATTTCTTTCACCGGAAACATCACCTACGCCAAGTCCCGCTTGCCGGAAGTCGCAAAGTTCGTCCCTTTGGAGCGATTGCTTCTTGAGACGGATGCGCCTTTTATGCCGCCGGTGCCTTATCGCGGCAAGCGATGCGAACCGCGAATGGTGCGCGAAGTCGCCATGAAACTTGCCGAAATCAAGCAAGTGGACTTCGAGACCGTGGATCGCATCACGACCGAGGCGGCTGTGCAGCTTTTCTTCCCGTGACGAAGATCGAATGAAAAAACATGAAACCTTCGCCTTGTAAGGCCGAGGGTTTTTCATTCTCGGAGAGTCTGTGCGGCGCTGTGCTTTAGGTCTGCCTTCGAGATTTATTCGTCAAGGCATAGGAGAGGGATTCGATTTCAATCGCCATGTTTTCATTGCGGACGGTGACACCCGCGGGAACAAAGATGGAGACGGGCGCAAAATTCAAAATCGCTTTGATGCCCGCCTCTACGAGCCGGTCAACGACGCGCTGCGCAGCCGACGCGGGTACCGCCACGATGGCAATCCGGATTCGTTCTTGGCGAATGAGCTCTTTGCAGTCATCGAAGCGCTGGATGGTGAGTCCGTCAATAGACTGACCCCATTTGGCGGAATCGCTGTCCATGACCAATTTGATATGAAATCCCTGCTGCGGAAACTGCTTGAAATGCGCCAGAGCCCGGCCGATATTCCCCGCACCGACGAGACAGACATTCCAGGTGCGATGAAGACCGAGAATATGGGAGATATTGCGATGGAGGTCAGAAACATTGTAGCCCAATCCGCGCCGACCGAAGGCCCCGAAGAACGAGAGATCCTTGCGAACTTGAGCCGCCGTGACGCCATTGATGCGGGCAATCTCGTCCGATGAAATCGTTCCCTTGTTGTTCGTCATCGCATTCTGAAGCGTCCGATAGTACTTCGAAAGGCGGCGCACCGTGGCGTCGGAAATCTTGGCAACCGCTGGGCTGCGCACACTACCCTGACGGTAGGAATTCATGGCGGTCAACTCCTGAACTGGCGCTTTTCCCTCGCAAGACTTTCCCAATGGCAAGAAGGAGAACGCGGATATCAAACCCAAGAGTCCAATGTTCCATGTAGTAGAGGTCGTATTCCGCACTTTGCGCGCTCTCGACTCCCTTGACCTGAGCCCAGCCCGTGATGCCGGATTTCATTCGACGGCGATCCAGATAGGCCGGAAATCGTCCCAGCAACTCCGCCGCCATCTCGGGCGGCATGGGACTCGGACCCACCAGACTCATGTCCCCGCGAAGCACATTGAGGAGCTGCGGCAGTTTGTCCAATCCCCAGCGTGAAAGAAATTTGCCCAAGCGAGTGGAAGGTCGCGCCCGAAACTGCAGAAGCTCAAATTCCTTTCCGGATGCTCCCACGCGTCGCTGTCGCGCGATGACGGGTTGTCCGGAGGATCGCACGAATAGAGCAAGTGCAATCGCTGCCGCCAACGGGGCCGTGCCAATACTAAGGAGAAGTGCCACACAAACATCAAACAGACGCTTCACGGCATGGCGTCTGCTCACCGAGGGCAGCGC
>JAZDIW010000284.1:0-5003 GCA_043804575.1 bacterium | reverse complement strand
GTCACAATCGCCAAAGCGGTGAAGAGAAAGGTCATCGCGGCAATCGTGTGCGCGCCCGTCCAGTCCTGCAAAGTGTGGCCGATGCCTTCCGCCAGTCCCGTCGCAAACATCAAACTTCCCAGCGAAAGCCCGCCGCCAAAGAGCAGAATCGTTCCCCAGTCAATTTGCACCGCCTGCTTCCAATTCAAAGTGAAAGTGCGCTCATGCCAATTCGTCGGCAGCACGAAAAACAATGTCACCCCAACAATCGCCGCCACCGATTCCGGCAGATGCACCTCGAGGAATTTGGCCACCTCACTCTCGCCGCCGAATAGAATGCTGAGGATTCCCGGCAAAATCCAAAGCGTCGCCGTGCAGAGAAAAGCGACGGCGGTGTTCTTCTCGCCCCTCGAGAGAGGCCCCAGCGTCTCCCGTTCGCTCTTGATCCAATCATGGAAGCCGTTCATCCCGGAAAATTGCGCGCGCGCCTTCCTCCCGACGGCCAACAGAAGAACAAAATAGAGAACGACGACTATCGGAAGCGCAAGAAGCATCCATTGGAAGAAGGAGATGCGCACTCCCATCGCTCTCTCAATCATGCCGAGGCCAATCAGATTCGGCGGCGTACCCACGGGCGTTCCCATGCCTCCGAGCGACGAAGCGAAGGCGCACAGGAGCATAATCGCCGAAGCATAATGGCGCGTGTTGGGCGCTTGTCCGTTCGGTTTGCCTGCTCTTCCCATGCCCGCCAATAGCGACAGTCCAATCGGATACATCAGCGCTGTCGTCGCCGTATTGGACAGCCACATGGAGAGAAAGAGAGTCACCGCCGAGAAGGCAAGCAGAATCCTCCAAGGACGCGGCCCGACAACCTTCAGCGACAGAATCGTTACCGCAATGCGCCGATCCAGACCGTGACGGAACATCGCTTCGGCCAGAATGAAGGAGCCGATGAAAAGGAAGACGACAGGGTCAGCAAAGGGTGCAAAGACCGCTCTCATTTGGCCGACACCCAATCCCACGCAGAGTGCGGGCCCCAAAAGTGCCGCCGCCGGCATGGGAATCGCTTCCGTGATCCACAGCATCGCTGTGAAAGCGACAACCGCCGCCAGAAAATGCGCCTCTCGCGAAAGAGCATGAAGAGGCAGCAACATGACGATGACAAAGACCAAAGGCCCCAAGAAAAACCCTGAGCGCCGGCGGAAATTCTCGAAGCGTTCTTCCGTGGGAGAAACCCGCTCCGAAATTGGATGAGACTGTAGGAAGATGTGACGGCCCTCTTACGACACGACTCTTGCCGTTTTCGCCTCTTTTCGCCCCTCTCTGCCTCTCTTCAGACACGCGGCAACGAATTGACGAAAGAGAGGATGCGCATGCGTCAAGCGACTCTTGAATTCGGGATGAAATTGCACGGCGACGAACCAGGGATGCGACGGCAATTCGATAATCTCGACCAGGTCACCCTCGGGCCAAATGCCGCTCATCATCATCCCGTGCTCTTCCAAAATCGCGCGATATTCGTTGTTGACTTCAAAGCGATGCCGATGCCGTTCGGTCACGGCGTCCTTGCCATAGGCTTTGTGCGCCAGGGATCCGCGAGCAAGAAAACAGGGATAGCTGCCGAGCCTCATCGTCGCGCCCTTGTGTCGCAAATCCCGCTGCTCCGGCATGAAATCAATCACCGGCTGGCGTGTGTTCGGAGCGAATTCGCGCGAATGAGCCGCGCGGAGACCGCAGACATTGCGTGCAAATTCAATCACCGCCGTCTGCAATCCCAAGCAAAGCCCCAAAAACGGCAATCCCTTTTCCCGCGCATAACGAACGGCGGCGATTTTTCCTTCGATGCCCCGCTCGCCGAATCCTCCGGGGACCAAGAGTCCCGCAGCCCCTGAAAAAAGCTCCGCCGGGGAATGCTTCTCAAAATCTTCGGCCTCGATCCAATGCAACTCAACCCGCGCATCGAGCTCGGCTCCCGCGTGCACGAAAGCCTCCGTAATGCTCTTGTAGGAATCGCGCACCTGAATATACTTGCCGCAAATCGCTATGCGCACGCTATGCTTCGGAGTTTTGATGCACTTGACCAAGGCTTCCCATTCGGAGAAATCCGGGGTCGCCGGTCGAAGCGCAAGCCGCGACTGCAAATTCTTACCGATACCTTCTTTCTCCAAGAGCAGCGGCAACTGATAGACCGATTCCACATCGCGCACTTCAAAGACATCGTTGGCGTGAACATTGCAGAAGAGCGCGATTTTCTCCCGGGCACCGCGAGAGAGAGGGCGATCCGTGCGGCAGAGCAAAATATCCGGCTGAATCCCGATCTCGCGCAAGGCTTTCACGCTATGCTGCGTCGGCTTCGTCTTCGTCTCTCCCACCGAAGCGATGAAGGGTACGAGCGTGACATGCATGAAAATGCACTGGCGCCGCCCCAATTCCAATCCCATTTGTCGGATGGCCTCGAGGAAAGGCAGGGACTCGATATCGCCGACCGTCCCCCCCACTTCGACGATGACAATCTGATACTTTCCATTCTCGGCGACATCATAGAGACGCTCGATAATCTCGCCCGTGATGTGCGGAATCACCTGAACGGTCGCACCTAAGTAGTCGCCTCGCCGCTCCCTCTCAATCACACGATGATAAACCTGACCTGCGGTGCAGTTGTTTTTACGAGACATGTTCTCATCAATGAACCGTTCATAGTGCCCGAGGTCCAGATCCGTTTCCGCGCCATCGTCCGTCACATAGACTTCGCCGTGCTGGAACGGATTCATCGTGCCCGGATCCACATTGATATAGGGATCGAGCTTCATCATCGTCACGCGAAGTCCGCGGGCTTTGAGCAGTCGCCCAATCGAGGCGGCCGTGATTCCTTTTCCCAAGGATGAAACCACGCCGCCGGTGACAAAGATGAATTTCGCCTTCGGCTTTTTCACCGTGTTTCCTTGCTCAAAATGGCCTCGACATTCGGAATATCCTCCGGACAATCCACTCCGGAACCAAAGGACATGACTTCTACGCAGCGAATGGCAAATCCCGCTTCCAAAAACCGAAGTTGCTCAAGATGTTCCGCTTGCTCCAGCGGCGACGGCTCGAGCTTCGTCAGCTTCAACAGCGCCTCTCGACGATAGCCGTAGATCCCCAAATGCCGATACGGCACCGCCATGGAAGAATCCCCTCGAAAATCCACTCGCGAGCGATAGAAGGGAATGGGCGCACGCGAAAAGTAAAGCGCGTTTCGCTCGCGACTTGCGACGACCTTCACCACATTCGGATTTTGAAGATCCTCCATCTGAGCAAGACGCGCTATGGCGGTCGCAATGGGCAAATTCGGCTCATATAGAAGGGGTTTCGCCACCGCATCCAGCACCTGAGGCAAAATCAGCGGCTCATCTCCTTGCACATTCAGCACAATTTCAAATTCACCATGCCGCGCGGCGACTTCGGCCACTCGGTCCGTTCCCGATGCCAACTCAAGCGAAGTCATCTCCACTTTCGCGCCGAAATCGGTCGCTGCCCGAGAAATTCGCTCATCGTCGGTCGCGATAATTACCTCATCGACACGTTTCGCCCGCTTGGCTCGCTCATAGACCCACTGCACCATCGGCCTGCCCGCGATTCTCGCCAGCGGCTTGCCGGGGAAACGCTTCGAGCCCCATCTCGCGGGAATGACGGCCAATACAGGCATGGAGGTTGTCAAAACTATGTCGTTTTCAGTTGATAACGCGCGGCACCCGAAAATACTCTTCCGTGCGGTCGGGCGCATTCCTCAGCGCCTGCTCCCGCGCTAAACAGGATCCGGGCACATCCTCGCGAAAGACATTCGTCATGTCCAGCACATGATGCAAGGGCTCGACTCCTTCCACATCCACGGCCATCACTTCATCAATATAGGCGAGGATGCTGCTCAGCTCGCGCGTCATGCGCTCTCGCTCGTCTTCCGAGAGTGCGAGCTTCGCCAGCTCGGCAATATGGTCAACCACCTCGCGAGTCACAGGCATGGCCGCTTTTCCCTCTGTGCATATGGAATGCCAAAGCAGACTTAAATAATTCAATTTATGGCAAAAACACCGAAAAGTCAAGCCAAAAATCCCTTCCCGTAGCGCCGGACGGCAGTCCGCTCTGTGACACCAAACGGCAGCGCACCCATATTTTCATCAAATGAAAAAGCCGCGACTAAAAATCGCGGCTTGCATCTTCGTAGGGGCGGTGTCTATGACCCGCCCGGAATACCGGAAATCCTACTTCTTGCTTCTCAACGCCTCTTCTTTCTTCGCTTTCGCTTCGCTGCGGAAATCCTCAGCCTTCTTCATCAGCGTCGTCGCGGTTGTCTTGTAGACGATAAAGTGCGTGCGTGCGCCCGTCTTTTCGAGCGCATACTTCTCCGCCGTCTCATCGAGCGGAACGAGCTTGATTTCGATGGATTCACGCCCGGCGAACTCCGCTCGAATGATCGCTTCGGGCGAGGCAAAACTCACGGCACCCAAAGTATCCAGGAAATCCACGGTGCTGAGCCGGCACAGAAGCCGCAACAGCCTGTCCACCAGCGGCTTTTCCCCTTCAAAACTCTTCCCGCCGGCATGAACTTGCCAAACCGTATCCTGAAGAGCAAGCGTGATGGTCTCCTTCGGATAGACGAGCTCGACTCGCCGCACGGAATCCATCGGCACATCCGTAATCGTTCGATCGCGCCAGTCTTTCAGGCCCTTGCTGAAGAGATGCCGATAGCTTCCTCTCACGAGCCAGACATCGTTTTCACTGATGCGCCGCAAATAGGTATGCTGATAATCCGAGGAGGTCTTTCCAATAATAAATCCGGCAGGCTTTTTCGCCTTCTCCTGAAAAACATGGACGCGCATTCCGACCTCGTCCACTTCATACATGCCGAAATTTTCCGGGCTGTCGGTGATCAGGCTTTCGATGTTCATGCCGCCGAGCTTGCTGACGGCATCGGCAACTGTCTTCTGGACCGCCGGATACCGGATGGGATAGTCCACCCACCAGCCATCATCACAACGACTCAGAGA
>JAZDIW010000283.1:0-2734 GCA_043804575.1 bacterium | reverse complement strand
CACTCTATTTTATGCATTTGCTCAGCCGTCTCCTGTTACCTAAAAACAATGACTGGTAAAGGTCAGTTATATACTAACAACAGGAGAAATCATCATGAGCAACGATTACCGCACAATGTGGGCAAATCTCGGACTGGATCTCGAGGCCCACGATGCTCTGCTGGGCGCTTTGGGACAAGGCTATCAGCAGGTCTTTCTTTCACAGAAAAAGCGTCCCGCAGGCATAGCTTATTTTGACTTCGTGGTGAGCGAGGTTCATGGTCTACGCGTCAAAGAACTTCAGGACGCCAAGGCTATTGGCCGAAAGGTCGTCGGTTCTTTTTGTCTGTTCGTGCCTGAGGAAATTGTCCTCGCGGCGGATGGAATCTCAGTCGGATTATGTACCGGAGCCGATTTCGCTGCGGAAAAAGTGGAACAAGTGCTGCCACGAAACACTTGCGCACTCATCAAATCCGCGTTTGGTTTCAAGCTCGGAAAGGTCTGTCCGTACATGGAGAGCGCAGATCTGATTGTCGGCGAGAATACCTGCGACGGGAAAAAGAAAGCCTACGAAACTTTTAGAACACTGGTTCCAAACCTATATGTCATGGATATGCCGCAGATGAAAACTCCAAATGGTCGCGCGCTTCTTAAAGCAGAGTATTACCGCTTCAAGGAAGAAATGGAGAAGCTTGCGGGAGTGACGATTGATTCAGCGCGACTCAAGAAAGGTATTCACATCGTCAACAACAAGCGTAAAGCGGTTCATCGCCTCGCCGCGCTTCGAGCAGCCGATCCGGCTCCCATCTCCGGTTTGGATGCGCTGCTTATCAATCAAGTCTATTTCTATGATGATCCGATTCGCTTCACGGCATCGGTCAACAAAATCTGCGATGAGTTAGAGGAGAGAATTAGCAAGAAGGAATGTGTTTTTGCGGCGGGAACTCCGCGTGTGCTGATGAGCGGCTGCCCAATGGCTGTGCCCAATTGGAAAGTACCGGCGATTGTTGAAAACTCCGGAGCGGTGATTGTGGGCGAAGAATCCTGCGTAGGAGAACGCGGCACGAGAAATCTCACGGACGACTCGGCGAGGGATGTTGCGGGGCTTATGGAGGCTATTGTAGATCGCTATTTTAAAATTGATTGCGCAATCTTCACTCCGAATCCCGACCGCTTGAATCACATCATTGAGATGAAAGAGCGGTACAAAGCCGACGGCGTGATTCACTACGGTTTGCAGTTCTGTCAGCCTTATCTCATGGAAGCAATTCCGGTCGAGCGCGAGCTGTTCAAGCGGAATATTCCCGCGATGCGACTGGAAACTGACTACTCCAGCGAAGATACCGGACAGCTCAAAACCCGTATGGAAGCCTTTATCGAAACGCTCAAATAGAATTCACTTTGAGGATGATATGCGATTCGCCGGAATAGACATTGGTTCGCGAACGATTAAGCTTGTCGTAGTTGAAGACAACAACATCGTTGAAGAGCGTCTGACCGCTTCAGGTTATGAGCCACTTCAGACGGCAACCTCGTTGCTGGACGAGAATCATTATGACCGGTTAGTTGCCACGGGTTATGGCCGGCACTTGCTCGAAATCGCGCGGGATATTCAGACAGTCACGGAAATCAAAGCTTACGCCCGGGGAGCGCGGGCGGCGCTGCCCGATTGCCGCACAGTACTCGACATCGGTGGTCAGGACATGAAAGCGATTGCGCTTTCGTCCGATGGCCGCGTGCTGAAATTTGAGATGAACGAACGCTGTGCGGCGGGCAGCGGCAAATTTCTTGAAATCATGGCAGAAACTTTAGGATACACAATTGAGGAGTTCGGGGCGGCGGCTCAGGAAGGGAAATCCGTCGTGTCTATCAGCAGCGTATGCACTGTCTTCGCGGAGTCCGAAGTGACGACACTGCTTCACAAAGGAACCTCTCGCGAGGATATTGCATTGGCAGTGCATACAAGTGTGGTCACGCGGGCGGTGGGTATGCTGAGAAGGGTTTCTCTCGCCGAATCTGTTGTTTTCGCCGGAGGTGCAGCGCGGAATTCCTGCCTTCATTTTCTATTGGAAAATGCGCTCGGTCTTCGTGTCTGTGTTCCCGAAAAACCACAAATGTTGGGTGCCTACGGGGTGGCATTGATCGCACAGGAACGAGAAACCGGACAATCATAGAGGCGGCAAGCGAACCGAAAAACGCTTGACTCTGAACAGAAATGATTGTATATTTAAAGGTTTTAGAAATGCGCCCGTAGCTCAATTGGATAGAGCGTTTGGCTACGGACCAAAAGGTTGGGGGTTCGAGTCCCTTCGGGCGTACATGAACAGCGGCACCTTGCCATCGGATATTCTCTTCGGCAACCATGAGCGGTGGATGCGAGAAGCCCTCGCGGAAGCCGACAAAGCCGAAGCCGTCGGTGAGGTGCCGATTGGTTGTGTGGTAGTGCATGGCGTTTCGATTATCGGTCGCGGCCACAACCAAACTGAAATGCTGCAAGACCCCACCGCGCATGCCGAGATGATTGCGATTTCGGCGGCGGCGGCCAGCCTCTGTAGTCGGCGGCTCGAAGACTGCGCGCTCTATGTTACGCTCGAGCCGTGTGTGATGTGCGCCGGCGCGATTGTCCTGGCGCGGATTCCTCTGGTGGTTTTTGGGGCGATGGATCCTAAGGCGGGAGCTTCCGGCTCCCTTTTTCGCATTTTGGAGGACGAGCGGCTAAATCACCGGTGCCAGATTATTTCAGGAGTGCTCACTG
>JAZDIW010000282.1:0-18042 GCA_043804575.1 bacterium | reverse complement strand
GCTGGCGCTTCTGGCCGCGGATCATGAAATTCCTTTCCATGTGGTGGCCCCTTCCACAACGATTGATCTTTCGATTGCGGACGGGGAAGATATGGAGATCGAAGAGCGGGATCATCGCGAGATGATTCGAAGTATTCCGGGTCTGGCCAAGCTGCAAGGGTATGATGTTTGGAATCCCGCGTTTGATGTCACGCCCGCGCAGCTGGTTGTGAATTTTGTTACGGAACGCGGGATCGAAGAACCGCCGTTCCGATGAGAGGGCAACGCGAGGAATTCGACTTCCAAATCGGACACTTGGGCTCATCACTTCTGCCCGGTCGCGATAGAAATTCCTTGCATCCCGATACACCAATCAACTTTGGGATTCAACGATGAAAAGGCGAATCGTTTTTCTCTCGAGCGTCGTCCTTTTTCCGCTTGTCGTTTTGGCAGGCATGGAGCTGACCTCGGCGCGCGTCTATCGAAAGCAGGGCGAGTTCCAGAAGGCATTGGAGTGGTATGATAAGGCTGTCGCCTCGGATCCCCGAAGTGTCGTTGCTCACTTCGAGAGGGGAGACCTTCTTGGGCAGATGGCCGACGAACAGAAAAAGCCCGAGCTTTTCCTCGAGATGCGCAAATCCTTTGATGCCGTCTTGAATCTTGCCGAGGACGAGCCGAAACAAGTAAAGAAGTATCGTCCGAAGATTACGGAGCTTGTGGAGAAGTACTGGATTTTCCAATACAATGAAGCCGTGGAAAGATTCCGTTTGGCGGATAAGGACAGTGCTTTGGATGCCGCGGCCGGCCAGCTTGCCGGAGAGACTTGGGCGACCTTGGAGGCTGCTCAGCGCGATTCGCTTCGGAAGGTTGCCAAGCGAGATTACTGGAAACAGAGCCAAGACATCTTGGTGATTGCCCTGGCCATCCTTCCGGATCGCTGGGAAAACTTTGCGCTCTTGCAGAATATCCAATCGCAGATGGGAGATTGGACGGCGGCGGAGATCAGCCTTCGGCAGGCGATCGAGAAGCATGCGAGGCCGAAGGAAGCGGCCGAAAAAAAGAGCGCAATCGGGCAAACCGAGAGTGAGTGGCGCCGCGCTCATCTCGAGATGCTTGGAAATCTGGCACAGATTTCCTATGAGTTGAAGAAACATCAGCAAGTGGTAGAAGTCTGCAATCAGATCCTTGCAATGGATCCACAAAATCTGCTGGCCATCAAACTCATCGCGTTTTCCTATAATCTGCTGGGCAACCGAGAGAAAGCCGTTGCAGACTCTCTGAAAGCGATGGCCGCACAACCTGACACCACGGATTTGCTTTACAATGCGGCCCGGCTCTATTTTCAGAAAGCCATTGATGTCTATCAAAAAGCAATGGCCGCACAACCGGATAATACGGATTTGCTCTACAATGCGGCCAGGCTCTATTTACAGATGGAAGATACAGCGAAGGCAGTGAAATGCCTCACGGATTTTCTTGCCATTGACCCGACGGACTTCGAGGTTGTCTTTCAGTTGGGCGTGATTTACCTCGAGGGAGGAAGCTTTGCCGATAACAACAAAGCCAAAGAGCTCTTCGGGAATGCCACCAAGCATTTTCCGAATAATCCCGTGATTTGGACGAACTACGGTGTGGCACTCATTCGCACAGGAGAGACCGAAGAGGGACGAAAAGCCATTGAAAAGGCGAAGGCCTTGAAAGGGGAATAGCATCGCCCATGGCTCGTCTTTCGGATGCCGAGCTGCAACGGCAATTGCGGGAAAGCGGCGAGATTCCCAACCATATTGCCATTATCATGGATGGCAACGGTCGCTGGGCAAGGCAGCGAGCCCTTCCTCGTTTGGCCGGACATCGCGAGGGCATCAAATCCGTTCGCGATATCGTGGCCGCCTGCGGCGAGCTCGATGTCAAGGTGCTGACACTCTATACCTTTTCGAGGGAGAATTGGAGGAGACCGCGGCAAGAAGTTGCCGCATTGATGCGCCTGCTGCTTCGAACCATCGAGCGTGAGGTGAGCGATTTGGCCGCGAAAAATGTCCAACTGAGAACCATCGGCCGATTGGACGATTTGCCGGAGCAACCCCGCAAGGCCCTTCAGAAGGCCAAAGAGAGAACCTCAGATAATTCCGGCCTGATTCTGAATCTCGCGCTTTCCTACAGTGGACGGCAGGAGATTTTAGATGCCGTGGCGGCGTATGTGCGAGAGCCTGTCCAACCCTTAACGGAGGAACGATTCGCTCGCCATCTTTATACCGCCGGACTTCCGGATCCGGACCTGCTCATTCGAACTTCCGGAGAAATGCGTATTTCGAATTTCTTGCTTTGGCAATTGGCCTATACGGAACTCTACATCACCGATGTCCTATGGCCTGATTTCCGTCGCCGCGAGCTCTATCGTGCCATCGAAGCCTATCAGCGACGGGAGCGGCGCTACGGTCTGCTGAGGAGATGAATGCTTTGGCCATTTCTCGAGATTTGAGCGCTTCGCTTCGCCACCGTTTCGGTTCCCAGCTTCTTCAAGAGCACCCTCGGATTGTGATTGCGGCGACGAATCCGGAGATGATTCAGAGCGCCATCGGAATGGCGCGGCAGGAGCAGTTCAGGATCCTGCCGCTCGGGACCGGTAGTTCCTTTCCCGCGGATTACTCGCGCCTGAATGAGAACACTCTGGCGATTCTCCTCGGGGCTCTCGAGGGAGAGTGCGGCGGAGACGCTTTCTCAAGCTGGTATTGGGCGGGAACGAGGTTGACGCGACTGGCCGCGGATTTCCCCGGCTTTTTTCCCGATGATGGAGCAAGGGCCACGCTTGGGGGTTTCATTGCGGATAGTTCCTTCTCCTCTTCGGACGCGAATTTTCACCGAATCCAAACCTTGCTGCTCTCCATGGAAGTGCTGACGGCGACGGGAGATTTTGAGCTCTTTGCCGGAGAAGGCACCGGAACGGTCTATACTCTTGCCTCGAGTCACCTCTTCTTTGGCTCGCGAGGTCATTTGGGAATCATGGTTCGGGTTCGACTGCGCCGCGTACTTGGCCGCAAGGGTGGAGTTGTGCAATCATCGGGAGCTTCGGGAACATCCTTTGTCACATCGGAAAGCCCACCCGTATTGACGCGGTCTCACTTGCAGAGCTTGCTGGATCCGGGCGGCCTTTTTGCGTGGAAGAAGGATTTATAGAGCGGCACCATGAGTAGGGCAAAACTCCGAACTCTCGTGATCATCTTCCTGCTATTGGCCGTGGCTGGGGTGCTTGCCTATGTCGCCGTGCCTCGCTCTTTCTACAATGAACGCGCTCGGCAATTGCTCCTGTCCTATGTGCACCGGTATCTGGGTCCAGAAGCGGCCGTCGAGGAAACGGAGGTGAGCTGGAGAGGAATAGAGCTCAAGGGGGTGTCCCTGCCTCTGGATACCGCAGGCAGTCAACTCATCATGGAGAGTGTGACAGCCCATGTGAATCCTTTGCGCGCTATCCTTTCCTTGGGCCGGCTCGAGAGAAGCCTTGGACGAATCACTTGCGGCAGGCCCCAGCTCTTTATTGCCGCAGGCGACTTCGCCAGTCGGAGGGATACGGCATCGGAGATTCTTCCTTCCATTGCGGTTCCGGCTCAACTCTATTCCGTGCTCGCGCGATTGGATACTTCTTTCCGGATATCCTTTGACGATGGTGCTGCCGCGCTTCTTCGTGCGGAAGATACGCTGTCACTTCTATCGAATTTCGCGGGAGAATTTTTTTGCGACGCGGCAGGCTCGGCACACCTTGAGGCGGAAGGAAGCTTTTTCGGGCAGCCTCCCCGAACCGTGAAACTGACGGCGAGGGCACAGCCCAAGGAACAAAGGCTTGATGCGGCGGTGCAACTATCTTTCGGCGAAGACATTGTCTCTTCCTTGCCCGTTTTTCGAAATGTCCGAGCCGTGCGAGGCAAAGGCTCCGTTAGGCTGCTTTTCTCGGCGAAAGAGGCTTCGTCCCGGCTCTCCGGCGATTTGGATTTGACGGGTCTGGTCGCAGAGACTGCCGATTATGGAAGCTTTGAGCTCTCGACGGCTCGCGTTCGACTGCAGGGAGATACGCTGGAGCTGTCCAAGTTCGAAGGGAGCGCCCGTGGCTGTACGTTTCAGGCAAGCGGTCAGGTCGTGCTGTGCGAGGGCGGCACATGGGACATCGAAGGCACCCTTCGCTCTTTGAGTATTGAAAGCTTCTCGGATATTTTCTGGAGTCATTCCGCACCTGTCTCCGGACGACTGCAGGGCGACTTCGCCGTCGGGGGAGAGCTCCGGAATCCTGAAGCCATCATCAACTTGAGAGGGGAATCGGCTCAATTCGGCCTTGTGGAACTGAGAGAAATCGTTGCGAAGCTTTTGCTCTCCGCTTCAAGGTTGCACTTGGAGCAGTTTGCCGCCCAGAGCGATTTTGGCGGGATTGAACTGGCTGGCAAGCTGTCGCTGTCGAAAGAGCAGGACTTCGCCGTGGCATTGCGGGGAGTCTTTCGTCCGGATGCGAGCGTTCCGCATTCGAGAACGCTTCGCGCCTCCCGGGCAATCTTCGAGCTCCAAGGAACACTCCAAAATCCTCGCAGTTCGATTTCCGTCTATGATGAGCAGGGCGCAACGTTGCTCTCGGGATCCTTGTATGCGCAGGATGGCGGTTGGCAATTTCTGGCGGATGATGAAGATATCGAGCACGGTCTCTGGATGTATCTGCGAGTGATGGACGAGGGACTGTCGGCAAGAATGCATCATGGAGAGCGACTCTGGACGATTCTAACGGATGAAGACTTGCGGGAGCGGCTGAAATCATTCTGCGATGTGAGTGCGGATCTCGATATGGGGCGTACAACCGGACGCTTCATGGTGGATGCGAGCCTTGACAGCAGCCGAGAGCTTTCCAAGACTCTTTCGCAGCTGCGAAGAATAACGCTGCGGGGCAGCTATGTTCGTCCTCAGGAGGGTCCTCTTGTTCTCTTGGGAGGATTCGAGATGGAAGCCGCGCAGAATCTCTCTGGAACCTTCGACATTGGCCTGACGGCGGACACGGTGGAGATCCATCAGGTGCGTTTTGCTGACTTGGCCGCCCTCTCCGGAAGATTCTTGCCGAAACGCTCGGAGCTTGAGGCGGATCTGGATATCTATGGCATTCCTCTTGGCCTGTTTCCTCTGCGCTCTCAGCTTCTGGAGAAAGGCGAGTTGTCCGGAACGATTGCCGGTCATCTGAGGATTTGCGGAGCCGTCAGTATGCCCGAATGGATAGCCGACCTGCGCCTCTTGGATGGCCGTGTCTTCGGTATGGGCAATTACTGGGGTACGGCACAGCTTTCGGGAACGGGAAGTCATTGTGATGTGCATCAAGTGGTTTTCGGATACGATATCGAGCGTCTCTTCTCTGCCAGTGGGTTTTTGGATTGGGGCAGCGATTCCGTCCGGCTCACGGCAATCAGTGAGGAACGGGCTGCCAATGGGATTCTGCGAGCCGTGACGGGCCGAGAAGGTTGGCTGGACGGTAGTCTCGATGCACGGGGTCTGCTCGAAGGCCGAATCTCTTCTCCGACGATGCATATCGCCCTTTCCGTCTCCCACGGAAGTGTTCTGAAAGACATCTCCTTCGATACGCTGTCTGCGCGATTCGATTGGGATTTTGACAATTCCGGGCAGCGCCGAATCCGAATCAGCAGTGCTCGCATCGAGAAATTCGGGCGCTACTTCTTAGAAGGCAAACTCGTGACGAATCCCTGCCCGGGAGGCCGGCTCTCCGCCGAGATTACGGGAGAGGGAGAATTTCTCTGCATTGTGGACGGGCTGACACGCACCTTTCACACCCAGAGGGGAGAGGGAAGCCTTCGAGCACGAATCGGAGGAACCTGGGACCGACCTCATTTTCAAGGCGCGGAACTGTCTCTAATCGAGGCCGCATTCACCTTTCCGGATTTGGCGCCAACCCAAGTCTTTGCAGATGTCAATGTCCGGCTGTCGCCTGAGGGGATTCTCGAGCATGGTCAGGTGAAATTTCGCAGTGGCTCCCAGTACTTGATCCTCCGAACGGTCAGAGACTCCACCAACGAGCGCTATGCCGGATTGGAGTTCATTCGCACGGGAAATCCGGCGTTGGATCTCGGAATCATCGAAATTGTCAGTGGTGAGAGCGGCATGCCGCTGCGCTTTCCGGGATTCATGGCGGGCGATTGGATGGGCAACTTCATTTTTGGGCCGCCGGGAGGTCGCTCCGTTACTCTCTCTCGTGAGGAAGACCATTTGCTCATCGAAGGCGATGTCGCTCTTCGCAATGCCATGTTCACCTATCCTTTTCTCAAAGGAACCGGCCGAACGACGAAGTTCACACGATGGGTGCTGCGAAGACTTAAGGAAGCCCGCTGGAATCTCCAACTCATTCCCGAGGAAGGCAACCACTATTACGCTGAATTCACCGGACTGAAGGACTCCGAGTTGTTTGCCAGTTGGCATGACTCACCGCTCTGGCGCAACTTCGCCAATTTGGTGGACCGGCTTGAGGTGGACGCGGAACTTGGCCCTTCACAGCAGGGAGTGCGACTGGCAGGAATTCTTGACGAGCGCAGTTTCCATGGCGAGGGCCAGGCAATATCCCGGCGAGGGCGCGTCAACTACCTGGATCAGACCTTCTATATTGACGAAGTGGCGGCCGAGTTCGACGCGTCGGATCCACGACCGGTGATGTGGGGTCGAGCAGAAACCATGGGCCAAGACAGCCTTGGGCGACAGATTCCCGTCTACCTGACCCTCTATGTCATTGACCGTGAAACGGGGATTCGAGCGCGGCAAGGCCGGCTTGATGACCTGTCGGTGGTTCTGGAAAGCGAGACGGAATCCACGCCGGAGGGCATTCTGGCGCTACTGGGCTATACCTTCGGCGACATGGAGCACGAGGCCCTGCGCATGGGGGGAGCGATGGTAGAGCGGGCCTTTCACTCGAAGCTCCTGCGCCCCGTGGAACGCCGTTTGGAACGATGGATGGGATTGGATAGGGTCTCTCTCGAACCCACGATGCAAAGTCGCTATGCCGCCCGAAGAAGCGGGAACGGAGCGCCCGCGGATACCCTTGCCAGGTCGTTTGGCATGCGCTATTTCACGGGCTCTCAACTCACGGCAGGGAAGTACCTGTTGCGGGATTTGTTTTTTTCCTATACGGGAGAGCTTGTCGAAGGGGAGGAAATCGGGCTCGAAGGAAAGCGGTTGGGTCTGATTCACTTGTGGACCATCGAATACCGCATTCGTCCACTGTCGCCCGACTTGGTCGTGGATTTCTCCGTGGAATATGACAATTTGGAGCGGAAGCGCGATGAGTCCGTGGCGTTGAAATATTCCTTTGTGTTGGAACCGTAGGGTCGGATCCTATTCTCAAAAGAAGAGTCTGCAAATTCCATCTATGAAACGAATACCCTCCTTGCTCCTTTTGGGTTTTGGTCTCCTTCTCGCATGCCAGACGGCCACGGCCGCCTCGAAGCTGCGAATCTTGGGCATTGCCATTGAGGGGAACCAGACCACCGATGCCGGCCTCATTCGTGCCTACTCGGGATTGGCCGTGGGGAAGGAAATCAGCGGCGATGATGTTCAGAGCGCCATCCGTCAGCTCTGGGCGCTTGGGCTCTTTTCGGACATTCAGGTTCTCGAAGAGCGAGAAGTTGCGGAGGGAGTCTATCTGATTGTTCGAGTGGCGGAATATCCCCGGCTGGAGAAGGTGGAGCTGTCCGGCAATCGGAAGCTCAAGAAAGATGATCTCGAGTCGGTGATCGGTCTGACGCCCGGTCAAGTTCTGCATCAGAAAGATGTTGTGCGTCTGACGAATCGTTTGAAGGCCAAATATGCCTCGAAAGGCTTTCTGCTTGCGACGGTGGAGCCGGAAACCTATACATCCGAGACCACGGGCCGGCAAGTGCTGAAAATCACGATAAAGGAAGGCAAAAAAGTCGCCATCAAGAGGATTGAGTTCGAAGGAAACACGGCTTATTCCGACAAAGCCTTGCGCAAACAACTGAAGAAGACACGCCGCAAAACCCTGTTTCGCTCCGGAGAGTTCAACGACGAGGAATTTCGAGAAGACCTGAAAGCCGTCGGCGAGTTCTATCGAGGAGCGGGGTATCGTGATTTTCAGATTTCCTCGGATAGCGCAAGCTATACGAAGGATTTGCGCCGGATGATTCTTGCCATTCGTGTCGAAGAGGGACCGATTTATCATTATGGCGACATCACATGGTCGGGGAATAAACTCTTCACGCAGCAAGCCCTTGAAGAGAAACTGCAGGTTCGCAGCGGGGATCTCTATAACGAAAAGAAATTCCAGCAAGGACTGCAGGACCTGGGTGCTCTTTATTATGACCGAGGCTATATCAACGCCAGTGTTATCCCCGCGGAAACGCCGCGAGGGCCAGACACGGTGGATGTACATCTTTCCGTTGCGGAAGGCACTGAATTCAAGGTTCGCCGCATCTCGATCGAAGGGAATACCAAGACAAAGGAAAAGGTGATTCGGCGCGAGCTGGTTCTCTATCCCGGAGAAACCTTCGATGTCTCCCGCCTGCGCCGTTCCATCCGAGAGGTGACGATTCTCAATTACTTCTCGAACATCGTTCCGGATATCGTTCCCGTATCGGAAAACGAGGTGGACCTCTACATCAAAGTCGAAGAGAAATCCACGGATCAAGCCATGGTTTCGGCGGGGTATTCTCAGCGGGATGGTTTCATCGGCACGGTGGGATTTCAGATGAACAATTTGCTGGGAAACGGACATCAGTTTTCGCTGGACTGGAATTTCGGCAAGGTCTATCGTTCGTTTTCCATTTCCTTCACCGAGCCGTGGCTTTTTGACACGCGCACTCTTGTCGGGGCTTCGTTCTTCGACACTCATCGAGGCGGGAGCTATTATGGGTTCGATGAGGATATCATCGGCGGCTCGCTTCGTTTGGGCCGTCGCTTGAAATGGCCGGACGATTACTTTCGCCTCGATTACATCTATCGCTTGGATCGCACCGAATATTCGAATTTCGCCGAGAGTTTCCGTGCCACGAATCCGCGTGGATTGCGGGAGAATGTTCCGCGGATTTCGTCGAGCTTGACGCAGATTGTCACGCGAGACAGCCGCGACGATCCCGAATTTCCCACGAGCGGTTCCGTGAACTCGTTTCGGACGGAACTCACGGGCGGGCCCTTGGGAGGACATGACCAATTCATCAAGGCGAATCTCTCTTCTCAGTGGTATTTGCCTCTGCCGCTTGGGTTTGTCTTGGTTTCCCTCTCCGAAGTCGGCGCTCTGGATGGGTTGACGCGCGATCCGCGAGACATTCCCTATTTTGACTATTTCTTCATGGGAGGAAGCGGGCTTTCCTTGGGAACCAGCCTGCGAGGATATGATGAGCGTGCGGTCGGTCCGCAGTCCGGCAGCTATGCGGTCGGCGGCAAGACCCTCTTCAAGCAGAGTATGGAGTTGCGTTTCCCCATCTTGAAGAATCCGACGATTTTCCTCTTGACGTTTACTGAGGCGGGCAATGTGTGGCGCAGCTTCGAGGAGACGAATCCGACCGATCTGAAACGCTCCGTCGGATTCGGCGTCCGACTTTTCATGCCGTTTGTCGGCATGATTGGCCTGGATTATGGTTTGGGTCTCGACTACGAAGACGCTCGCGGCTTGCGCACGACCAATTGGGAGCCTCACTTCCAGTTCGGTCGAGGTTTTTAAGACAGGTCTCTTTCACCTTCTGGAGTACGACATAAGAAAAATAGCCAAAACGGAGTTGACAATGAAACGATGCTTTTTGATCCTGCTCATGCCTCTGCTGTGCCTTGCGATGGCCTTTCCGTTGCAGGCGCGCGAGCTCAAGCTCGGCTATATTGATTCGGAGCGCATCCTCTCGGAATTCGAGGATTCGAAGGAGGCCCAGAAGAAACTGGCCGAAGAGAGCCGGACCTGGGAAACGCAAGCCGGAAGCATGCGTCAGCAGATCGCGGATATGGAAGCGGAATTGGAGAAGCAATCGCTGCTTCTTTCGGAGGAGAAGAAGGCGGAGAAGTTGCAGGAATTGCAGGCTCTCTATATGAAATTTCAGCAATTCCAACAAGAGATTTGGGGTCAGGACGGGAAGCTCTTTCAGCGCAACCTTGAACTGACTCGGCCTGTCGTGGAGAAAATCAATGCGGCGATTTCCAAAATCGGAGATGAAGACGACTACGACTTTATCTTGGATGCCTCTCAGGGGAATGTGGTGCATGCCAAAGCCGAGTATGACTTGACGGATCGCGTGCTCGAGCTGCTGAAGAAGGAGTGAGATTCGTGGCGGTTCGACTCACCGTTTCCGAGCTCGCCGCTCTCGTCGGGGGAAAGGTCATCGGCGATGAGAGCCGTCTCATTGAGGGATTGGGCAAGATTGAATCCGCGCGCCCCAATGAGGTGGCCTTTCTCATGCATCCTCGCTATGCCCGTTATCTCTCCGAATCGAAAGCGGGGGCGGTTCTGGTTCCTCCGGGAACACGAAGCCCCGGAGTTACGCTGATTGAGGTGGAGAATCCCTCTCTGGCTTTCTCGAAGCTGCTCGAACGATTTTTCTCTCAAGAACCCTGGGTGACGGGAATTCATCCGACGGCGGTCGTGGAGGCGGAAGTCTCCCTGGGGCCCGGCGTCGCCATTGGCGCCTTCTGTTTCGTCGGTCGGGGAACTCGAATCGGCGCGCGAACCCTTCTCTTTCCCCATGTCGTCGTTGGGCCCGAGTGTCGTATTGGAGAGGATTGTCGAATTCATCCGCACACGACGATTCGCGAGCGCGTCCGGGTCGGCAATCGGGTTGTCCTTCAACCGGGCGTCGTCTTGGGCGCGGACGGATTCGGCTTCGTTCCGTATTCGGGGGAATACCGAAAAGTGCCGCAGGTTGGAACGGTCGTGATTGAAGACGATGTGGAAATCGGTGCCAACACAACCGTGGATCGAGCGACCTTGGGAGAGACACGTATCGGCGCCGGCACCAAACTGGACAATCATATTCATGTGGCGCATAATGTGGTTATCGGGGAGAACTGCGTGATTGCGGCGCAAACCGGCGTTTCCGGCAGCACGCGAATCGGCCGAGGAGTTCGCATTGGCGGTCAGGCGGGTTTTGTCGGCCACATTTCCGTCGGTGACAATGTTCAAATAGCCGCCCAATCGGGAGTGGGTCGAGATATTCCCGACGGTGCCGTTTTCTCAGGGAGTCCGGCGCGTCCTCATAATCTATGGCGGCGCATTGAAGCGTGCCTCACTCGATTGCCGGAGCTGTTCCGACGAGTGCGCGCTCTGGAAAACCGACAAAAGCACGAGGCAAATTCATCAGAGAGGCAGACATGATGGGCACGAAACAAAAGACCATCGCCCGGCCCGTTTCCTTGGCGGGAACGGGATTGCACACCGGCCATGCATCCCGAGTGACTTTTCGACCTGCCGAGATCAATGCGGGGATTTGTTTCGTCCGAACCGATTTGTCGGAAAGGCCGGTGATCCCTGCGCTCGTCGGCTCGGTTGTGAGCGTTCTGCGAGAAACGACACTTGGCAACGCCCATGTCCGCATTCATACCGTCGAGCATGTTCTTGCGGCGGCGGCAGGCCTCGGAATTGACAATGTCGTCATCGAAGTGAGTGCGGATGAACCACCGGCTCTCGACGGGAGCATCAAGGAGTTCGTGGATCTCTTGCTGGATGCGGGAATTGTCGAGCAGGACGCGCCTCGCGAGTATTTGGCCGTCGAGAAGACAATCCTCTATCACAACGAAGAAGATGGAGTGGATCTTGTCATCGTTCCTTCGGACGAGTTTCGCGTTACCTACATGATTGACTATCCGAACAAAGCCTTGGGCACGCAATATACTTCGCTCTATTCCATGGATGAGTTTGTTCGGGAGTTTGCTCCGGCACGCACTTTTTGTCGAATTTCCGAGGCCGAACGCTTGAAAGCCGAGGGGTTAGCCCAAGGAGGAACGCTGGACAATGCGCTTGTCTTTATTGACCAGAAACCTGACTCTGCTTACCTGAAGCGTTTGGCGCAGCTCTATCAACTGAAGGACGAAGATCTCGTTACAGACACGGAGACGCTTGGAAATCGGCCCTTGCGTTTTCCAAACGAGCCCGTGCGACATAAGGTGGTGGATCTTTTGGGGGACTTGGCACTGGTCGGCCTGCCGTTGCGCGGGCATGTGCTCGCGGCTCGCGCAGGGCATGCGGCACATATCGAACTGGCGCGCCGCCTTCGCAAGGAGTACGAGACGACTCTTCTTACCCGAAAATATGGCAGCAAATCGGGTACAGGATATATCTTCGATTCCCAGGCGATTGAACGACTCTTGCCTCATCGGTATCCCATGCTTTTGGTGGACCGGATATTGGATTTGAGGCCGGGCGAGAAGGTCGTGGGTTTCAAGAATATCACTCGAAATGAACCTTTCTTCGATGGACATTTCCCGGGGCACTCGATCATGCCGGGCGTCCTGCTCATTGAAGCGATGGGTCAAACCGGAGGAATCCTGCTGCTCAATTCCGTCGAGGATCCCGAGACCAAGGTGGTCTATTTCACGGGACTCGATAATGTCCGGTTCCGAAAGCCTGTTGTCCCCGGAGACCAAGTCATTTTCTCTGTCGAGATGCAGATGTTTCGCCGCGGCATGTGCAAGATGCGCGGAGAAGCCCGTGTGGACGATGTCGTCGTGGCGGAAGCCGATATGTCCGCCATTGTTGTGGATCGTTAGTTGGAGTTCCGATAAAGAAATTCTATGCCTATGATTCATCCAACAGCGATTGTCAGTCCGAAGGCTTCGATCGCGGACGATGTGCGCATCGAAGCCTACGCCGTCATTGAAGAGGATGTTGTCATTGGATCAGGATGTCGAATCGGCAGTTGTGTCCGCATCCAATCCGGCACTCGTCTGGGAGAGGGAGTCCAAATCGCTCACGGAGCGGTTCTGGGAGGCACTCCCCAAGATTTCAAATTCAAAGGGGAAAAGAGCTTTTTGTGTGTCGGGGATCAAACGGATATTCGTGAATTCTGTCTGCTCAGTCGTGGAACAGGTGAAAACGGAGAAACACGCATCGGCAAGCATTGCATGCTCATGGCCTATGTTCATGTGGCTCACAACTGTCTTCTCGGAGACAACATTGTATTGGCCAATGCGGTGAACATGGCCGGACATGTTACGATAGAGGATTTTGCTATTATTGGTGGGGTAGTGCCCATACATCAGTTCGTTCGAATTGGCTGCCATTCCATGATCGGCGGAGGGTTTCGCGTGCCCAAGGATGTGCCCGCGTATATCTTGGCGGGCAGTGAGCCTCTTATCTTCCGGGGACTGAATTCGGTGGGGTTGCGTCGGCGAGGATTTTCGGGTGAGACTCGCCGAGCCTTGCAACAAGCCTATCGCATTCTCTATCGCTCCGGTCTGAATGTCTCTCAGGCCTTGGAACGCATCGAAGCCGAGTGCGAACAGACACCGGAAGTCCGACATACGGTTGCCTTCATTCGAGGCAGCAAGCGGGGGATTATTCCGGGGCTGCGGGGAAAGCGCCATGAGCACGCCGAGACAGATGAACTCTGAAAGCGAGCTGAGCTCATTGGTTTTCTCAAGGACTTTCGAGAAAGGTGTGTTGCCAGAAATTCGTCAGGAACAGGCTCAACTGGGTCATGTTCTGATGGCAAGAGATGCTGAGCTGCTTCAGCAAGCGGCGTGTGGGGAGCAGGGTGCCATCCTGCGATTCTACGAGTGGATTCGGCCGACGGTTTCCCTCGGATTCCATCAGGCCGAGGACATCTTAGATAGGGAGGCCGTGAAGCGAGAAGGAATTCCCTGGGTTCGTAGACCCACGGGCGGGGCGGCTGTGCTCCATAGCCAAGAACTGACCTACAGTCTCGTTCTGCCATCGGGCCATCCGTTGCAGAGAGAGGGAAGCACCCTCGAGCATGTGGGGAATGCACTGGTTCGTGGCTTGCGCGCTTTGGGTGTTCCGGCGCAGCTTGCCCAGCGGAGCCATCCATTGGAGAACCTTCCCAATAGAACCTCCTGTTTTATTCGCGCATCACGATGGGAAGTCTGCGTGCGAGGAAGGAAAATCGTCGGCAGTGCGCAGCGTTTGCTGAATGGAGCCTTACTCCAACATGGTTCCATCCTCTGCGGGCCCGGTCATCTTCATCTTGCCTCGCTCTTGAGGCTTCCTTCACAGGAGGTGCGCCGAGAGCTTCTCGCGCGATTGAGGGCCACAGCGACATCGGTCACCGAGGAACTGGGAAGTGCGCTCGATATGTGCGAGCTTCGAAACAAAATGGCCGAGGCTTTCACTGAAGAATTTGCCTCGCTCTCCGGCACGCGAGAGCTCCAGCTTGCCAATGCGTGAGAAGCCCATTATTCTGCTGGGAGCGACCGGTTCCATCGGAAGCAGCACGCTCGATATCGTGCGAGCGCTGCCGGGCAAGTTCAGGATTTGCGGACTTTCCACTCATAGACGCGTTCCGGAACTGGTTTCTTTGGCTCGCGAATTTAGGCCGGATGCCGTAGCCGTTGCTGACACATCAGCCTTCCGGCAAGCCAAGTCGGAGCTCTTTGGAATAGGAGTTGAGGTACTCGCGGGCGAGGAGGGATTGTGCAAATTGGCGGCTTGGCCGGGTGTGGATCGAGTGGTCAACGCCGTCGTCGGCGCCGCCGGAATTCGTCCTACTTTCGAGGCGATCCGGGCGCGCAATCAAATCGCCATCGCCAATAAAGAGACTTTGGTCGCGGCAGGTCCTTTGATTCTGAAGGCGGCGCGAGACAGAGGGGTGAATGTTCTTCCTATCGACTCGGAACATAGCGCCATTTGGCAATGCTTGCAGGGCGAGGCCTCCGAGCATGTGCGAGCGATTTGGCTGACCACCTCGGGAGGGCCGGTTTTTGATATCGTGGAGACGGAGCTCGAAAAGGTCACGCCCGCGATAGCACTCGCGCATCCGACCTGGCGGATGGGACCGAAGATTACCATTGATTCGGCCACTCTGATGAACAAAGGGTTGGAGGTGATTGAGGCGCATCACCTGTTCAGCGTGCCGCCCGAGCGAATTCGAGTCATTGTACATCGTCAGTCTATCATTCACTCTTTGGTGGAATTCCGTGATGGTTCGTTCAAGGCGCAGCTCTCGAAACCCGACATGCGCCTGCCTATCCTATATGCGTTGGGCTATCCCGAGCGTCTGGAATCGAACCTTGTGCCGACAAAACTGGCCGATACAAGTCCGCTGACCTTCGAAGAGGTTCCTGAAAAGAAATTCCCTGCCCTCGAACTTGCCTATCAGGCGCTAAACAAAGGAGGCACAGCTCCCGCGGCGCTCTCGGCGGCGGATGAAGTGGCTGTTGGCGCATTCTTAGAGGGCGAGATCGCTTTCACCGAAATTCCTCGTGTTCTTGCGGCAGTCCTTGCCGGCTGGCCGGACGAACCGTTGGATTCCATAGACCATGTGCTTGATGCAGACGCACGGGCGCGTCAGTTGGTGTCCGAGGAGTCGAAAAAGCTCCGGGCACAAAGAACTTCTGTGAAAGAAAAAATAGACAAATAAATACGGATTCTGTTTCATGAGGCACTCCTTGCAGACGGGATTCAGTTTCGGTTTGACTTCCGGGACGATCACGACACTTGGACTAATGGTCGGATTGCATTCGGGCACACATTCCCGACTCGCCGTTATTGGCGGCGTACTGACCATTGCGATTGCCGATGCTTTCTCGGATGCCTTGGGAATTCATCTTTCCGAGGAGTCCGAGAATAAGCACGGGGTAAAGGAGATATGGGAAGCCACGGTTGCGACTCTATTGACCAAATTCATTTTCGCTTCGACTTTCTTGATCCCGCTCTTGCTGTTTCAACTAACAACCGCAATCTGGATCGCGATCATCTGGGGATTTTCGCTCTTGGGCATCTTCAGTCTGCTCCTGGCCAGGCAACAGAACGAAAATCCCTGGAAAGTCATCGGGGAGCATTTACTCATCGCTGCCGTGGTTATCGTCCTAACGCATTATGTCGGCGATTGGATATCGGGCACATTCAGTTAGATTCATAGACAGCAGAAAATGGTGCAATTTGTTTGGTCTTTCCCGCAGACCCGTTTTCTACGAAGAAAGATGGTTTTTTCCAAGATGAAAGTCTGGTCACGCTCCCTATGATACTTGCTCTGCTCGCTTTTATAGTTGTTGCCGGAGTCATCATCCTTGTGCATGAAGTGGGGCATTTCCTTGCCACCCGCCTGACGGGAATGCGGGTAGAGCGTTTCTCCATCGGGTTCCCGCCTCGCCTCGTCAGCAAGAAAATCGGCCAGACGGAATTCGTTCTTTCTTGGATTCCCTTGGGTGGATATGTCAAGATTGCCGGGATGGTGGATGAATCTCTGGACAAGGATGCCATAACCGGAGCGCCCGACGAGTTCATGTCCAAGAATCCGCTGCAGAAAACCTTCGTGCTGAGTGCCGGCGTCTTGATGAACTATTTGATCGCCCTGCTGATTATGGCCGGATTGACTTTGGCCGTTGGAATTGCCGAAGTCGGGGAGCCGGTCATCGGCCAGGTTACGAAAGACATGCCCGCCGAGGCGGCGGGTCTGCAAGGAGGGGATCGAATCCTTCAGGTAGGGGACAAGCGCGTCGCCGAGTGGAGGGATCTGGTGGGGCTGATTTCGACGGCTTCGGATACCGTCCATCTGACCGTCACGAGAAGAGACTCCGTTTGGCAGGCGGCGGTTCCCACGACGGTGCGCAAAGAAGGGGATACGACGAGACGCGTTATCGGGATTGTTGCCGAGGTCTCCTTTCGAAAGGCTTCCCTTATTGAGAGCTTCGGTCAGGGGATTTACTTCTGCTATGGGACAACCGCGGGAATTCTGGACTTCTTTCGGCAGCTCGTTTTAGGTCAGGCCAGCATTCGCGACCTCGCCGGACCTGTGGGCGTGGCAAAACTCTCCGGCGAAAGCGCGCGGCAAGGATTGGGGACCTTTCTCTTTTTCTTGGCCTTCGTCAGTATCTCCATTGGCTTTTTGAATATTCTGCCTTTTCCGGTTCTGGACGGCGGCCATATCGTCTATGTCCTGATTGAGGCCATTCTTCGCCGTCCAATTTCGACAAAAGTGAAGCTGGCGATTCAACAAATCGGATTTGTGCTGTTGTTACTTCTCGTTCTGGTGGTTTCCTATCATGACATCATGCGGCTTTTTCATCCATAGCTCTCGCCTGCTGAGACGAGCGATGTCGCTTGGCGCCGGGATTGTCTTTGTCCTAAGCATTTCGGCTATGTTCACTTTGGCGCTCGCGACCAATCGGAGCGTGAGTTTTGCGGGCGAAGTGGACGAGACGAGCGGCCAAACCATCCGCAACATGACGGCGATGGAGCATTTCATTCGCGGAGTTGTCGCAGACAAAATGGAGGACTACTACCGGGCGGTTTTCGAATACCAAGAAGCTCTGGAGGCGGATCCCAAGGCTTGCCTCATCTATGTCGCTTTGGCGCAGGATTATGTCATCTTGGGGAAGGTGCCGCAGGCCTTGGAACTTTTGGCGAAGGCCCTTGAGATTAATACGGATTACAAACCGGCTCTCGAATTGCGGGGGGGGCTTCTGCTCAACACGGAGCGATGGCTCGAATCCCTGACCCTCTACGAGCGTCTCGCACAACTTGACTCCTGTGATGTGGAGTATCCGTTCCAACTCCTGCGGCTCTATCTTCAGAAAGGGGATTTTGAGCGCGCGGATGCCATGTACGAGCGGGTGGTGGCGCCGCAGGGCGAGACAAAGCAACTGCTTCTCCAGATGGCCACCGCACTGCTTCTGAGTGAAAATCCTCAGCGAGCCCGTTCCTATCTCGAACGCGTTTCCCAGTTGGATACGGCCGATGCGGCGGCCATCTATACTCTGGGAACTCTTCATCTCCAGCGCGCCGATACCTTGTCTGCACGGGCGGGCTTCGAACGAGCCATTGTGCTGCGGCCGGAGGTTGCGCGCTTCTGGATGGGGCTGGCGCTTCTGCAGATGGATCAAAACGACTATGAGGGAGCGTGTCAAACGCTAAGGAGAGCCATCGAGCGG
>JAZDIW010000281.1:0-6277 GCA_043804575.1 bacterium | reverse complement strand
GCGAATCTCCCGATTCGCCCGGTATTTCGATGACAATGTTACGGCGCCATCAAAGAATTGCATTTGCAAATAGCATCCATTTTATTACCTTGGTCACCCGCGAGCGTGGCAAATGGTTCGTCTCTGCGGAACTTTGCCGCGAGATTCTGACTACCTTCGAGGTTGCCGCGAAAAGGAGAATTTGGAATGCTTCGGCTATGTTCTCATGCCGGATCATCTACATGCGCTTCTTCGCCAGCGCGACGAAGGTTCTCACACTGCGAAGCTCGTGCAGGATTTCAAGAAATTCACCTCGCGCTATTTGAAACCGAATTCCTATCCGGATGTTACGCTCTGGCGGACACGCTACGATGATGTCCCTGTCCCCGGGCCCAAAGCGGCGTCAACCAGGCTTGAATATATGCACGCCAATCCGATTCGCCGTGATTTGGTGACACTGGCCGAAGATTACCCGTGGTCAAGTGCTCGGGATTACGCAGGATTAGAGAAGGGAATCGTAGCGATTGCTCCGTTCTAATACGGGGCGAATCAGGAGATTCGCCGCCGCGAAATATGGCATGGGTTGGCGCGAGGGAAGCGCCGCCGGTACCCCTCAAATGAATGGAGGTCACACATGACGTCGAATGATCCCATCATCCTCGATAGCTTGCTTAAACAAAAACGGGCCCAGTATGATTCACGGCTATCGACGAGCAATTACTTTGAGGTTTTTGTATTTGAGCAGATACTCAAGGAATACGATCTCTCCAACGAAGAACTTCTTTCCGGACATGTTGATGGCGGAGGTGACGGAGGCTTGGATGGTTTCTTCACGCTGCTGGGAGGTGAGCTTGCTGAGGAGGATACCGAGTACGATCACTACAAGCGAAATGTGTCTATAGAGCTGTTCCTTGTTCAAGTAAAAGAATCCCCATCCTTTCAAGAATCCGCCCTTGACCGAGTGATCTCAACCGTTGGGGACATTTTCGATTTAGCAAAGGCCGTGGAAATACTTGCCAATCATTACAATGCAAGGCTTGTGTCGAAAGTAAAGACCTTTCGTGAAGTGCTCCTCGGCCTTGCTGCGAAACATCCCATTGTCACTATCACCTTCTACTATGCGTGCAAGGGGAATGTGGGCCAAATCCATCAGAATGTGCTCCACAAAGGCCGAAATCTCGAAGGAACTCTGACGGATCTTTTCCATGGTGCGAAAGCGGAGACCAAATTCTGGGGAGCTCGCGAAATATTAGAAGCTGCGAGGAAAGAGAAAACATATACTCTCGCTCTTGATTGTCAAGAGATCACCACCTCAAGAGAAAAGAGTAGCTATGTAGTCCTCGCCAAATTGACTGACTACTTTAGATTCATTGCCGATGAAAACGGAAACTTGAGAAGATATATTTTCGAGTCAAACGTAAGGGACTACCAGGGCAGTGTGAGTGTGAATATCGACATAAGAAGAACACTAGAAAACGATGATGTCCTAGACTTTTGGTGGCTGAACAATGGCATCACCATTGTTGCATCAAATGCTACAATTGTCGGGAAAACAATTACTCTCGACGATGTACAAGTAGTAAATGGCCTTCAGACCACACAGGAAATATATGGCCACTTTCAGAACGCGGAGCATGAGGATACGAGATCTCTACTTCTTAAGATAGTTATTACCAAGGATAACGAGGCACGTGACCGCATAATCAAAGCAACAAATTTTCAGACTCTGATTCCTGTGGCATCCTTGCGAGCAACAGATCGATTCCAGCGAGATTTGGAGACTTATTTCCTCGAACACGGGTGGTTCTACGAACGGCAAAAAAACCATTACACAAATCTTGGCAAACCAGCGGACCGAATCATCAGCATTGCGTATCTTGCACAAGCTGTAATGGCAATAATTCTACAGGAGCCAAATAACGCCCGGGCACGCCCTACATCACTCACAAAAACTGATGATGGATACGCCAAAGTATTTAACCCACAGATCCACCCCAAATTCTATCTCTTCTGCGCTAAAACAATAAAGCGCATAGGATCTTTCTTCCGGAGTGAAGCATGCCGGTTTCCTGAAACCTATAAGGTGAATCTGAAATTTCACCTAGCCATGTGGCTTGTTATGCGACAGCTTGGCAAGGAGAATTATACGCCTGCAGATCTCGAAGCACTCGTCGATTTCATGCCCGACGACCCCATTCTGAACGAACGCCACTCCGAATTGGTTGGAATAGCAGGCAAACATATCAGTGAGATACTGACCGCCGAGGCAGCCGAAGGACAACCAAAAAGACGCCCAATAACGCTAAGTGAGATCGGCGATATTGTTGGCCTCGATAAGATCGCCAAATCCAGACCATTTGTGGATTACATGCAGAAGACTATGCGAGGCGTCATAGCGGGCAAGTCGTCTCTATGAGCTTTAGAACCGCCGAGATTGGACCAAAAATATGCTTCAACCTGTACCACAGAAACTTGATTTGGTGAAGGGCGAGAAGGAAATTCTCGACTTCTGGGAAAGACGCAAAATCTTCGAGCGCTCGATTGATGAGCGGGAAGGGCGGCCGGATTATGTGTTTTATGACGGGCCGCCGGGGACGAACGGCAAGCCGCATATCGGCCACATGATGCAAAGCGCGCTGAAGGATTTGTGGCCGCGCTACAAAACTATGGCAGGCTATCGCGTCTTGCGCAAGGCGGGATGGGACACGCACGGGCTGCCGATTGAGCTGACCGCCGAGCGCGAACTCGGCCTCAAGTCAAAGCGCGAAATCGAATCGTACGGCGTTCAAAAATACATTGACTATTGCCGCTCGACAGTCTTCCGCTACAAGAAGACATGGGAAGATGCGATTTGGCGGATCGGCCGTTTTTTGGACCTCGAAAATGCCTACGCCACCTATGAAACTTATTACATCCAGTCCGATTGGTGGACACTGAAGCAAGCGTGGAATCTCGAACTCGAAGGTGACGAACGCGAGGCGGCGATGAAACGCGGCCAATCGCCACGGTATCTCTATCGCGATTATCGAGTCTTGCCCTACTGCGCGCGGTGCGGCACTTCGCTCTCCAGCTTCGAGGTCGCGCAAGGCTATGAAGAAATCACCGAGCTTTCGCTCTTCTTGAAATTCAAAGTTCGCTGGGCAGAGAACACTTTCTTCACGGCTTGGACGACGACGGCATGGACGCTCTTGTCGAATATCGCGCTGGCGGTTGGGCCCGATGTCGAATACGCGACGGTGCGCGTGACAGAGGCCGGTCCCGCGACGAAAGTGGGCGAACGGCTTGTCGTGGCGAAGGTGAGACTGGAGCTTCTGCGGCCGCTCTTGGGCGAATTTGAAATCGTCGAGACAAAGATGGGGCGCGAGATAGAAGGTCTTGCCTACGAGCCGCTCTTCGATTTTCTGGCGCAGCCGGGCGAAACGGCGCATCGCGTTTTTGCCGATGATTATGTAACGACGGAAGAAGGCACGGGGATTGTGCATTTGGCGGCCTATGGTGAAGACGACTTTCGCATTATTCGCCAAAAAGCACTGCCGCTGGTGCAGAATGTGAATGTGGACGGCCTTGTGAGTGCCCATTGCGGACGATTTGCCGGGCGCTATTTCAAAGACCCGAAGCTCGAAGAAGATATTTTGAGCGACCTTGCCGAACGCGGGCTGCTTCTGGGGCGCGAGGATTACACGCACACTTATCCTTTCTGCTATCGGTGTGACGCGCCGCTGATGTATTTTCCTCGGCCGTCATGGTTCATTCGGACTTCGGCGCTTCGGCCAATGATGCTGAAGGCGAACAGTCTCATCGGCTGGCAACCCGAGCACATTCGCGACGGGCGATTCGGCAATTGGCTGGAAGGCGCGATTGATTGGAATATCACGCGCGAGCGCTATTGGGGAAGCCCGCTGCCGATTTGGAGCTGCACCGAAGCGGGTTGTGACCATCAAGTTTGCGTGGGAACGCTGCGCGAGCTTGACGAGCTTGTGCGCGCATCAGATCAATCGGGATTGCCGGAGGATTTTGATCCGCACAAGCCCGCGATTGATGAAATCGTTTTGCGATGCCCGAAGGGGCACGCGATGCGGCGCGAGAATTTCGTGCTCGATAGCTGGTTCAACGCGGGGCTTATGCCGTGGGGACAATTCGGGTATCCGGCGCAGCACGACAGCGATAAGCTCTTCGAAATTCAATATCCGTGCGATTTCATTTGCGAGGCGATTGATCAGACGCGCGGATGGTTTTATACGCTTCTGGCGTGTTCGTGTTTGATCGCGGCGGCGCAGGCGAAAGAGTGCCGCAAGCGAGGAGACGAAGCGCGCGCGCGTTTTTGGGAGGATCCGCGCAATTGGTCGTCGTATCGCAATTGCATTTGCACCGAGCTCGTATTAGACCCCGAAGGCTTCAAGATGAGCAAATCGCGGGGGAATGTACTCGACCCGATGCAACTCTTCGAGGCTCACGGCGCGGATCCGGTGCGCTGGGTTTTCTACGCATCGAATCCGTGGACAACGAAGCGTTTTTCAGAAACCGAAATCGGCGAGCATATTCGCACGGTCTTTTTGCCGCTTTGGAATGCCTACAGCTTTTTCGTCACTTACGCACGCATTGACGGTTGGAAGCCCGTCAAAGGCGAGCTGGCTCCAAGCGCAAGCCTCATGGATCGGTGGATCGTCTCTGAATACCAGAGACTTGTCGGCGAAGTCATTGCGGCGTTGGACAACTATGATGTGGCGACGGCGGCGGAAAGCATCACGCATTTTCTCGACCTCTTGACGAATTGGTATATTCGGCGGTCGCGGCGGCGATTCTGGAAGTCGGAAAATGATGCCGACAAAGCGGTGGCCTACGAGACGCTCTATGCCGTGATGAAAGGTTTGACCTCTCTGCTTGCGCCTTTCTTGCCGTTCTTGACCGAGCGCATTTACCGGAATTTGGTGCGCGGATTGGACGAAACGGCACCCGAAAGCGTGCATTTGTGCGCTTATCCTGTTCCAGACAACAAGTTGCGGGATGCGGAGCTCGAGGAGCGCATGGAGCAAGTCATGCGGGCGGCAAGTCTGGCCAGGGCAATTCGGCAAGAACACAACCTGAAGGTACGCCAACCCTTGGCGGCGCTTCACTGGGTGGTGCCCGTTGCGGGCATGAACGAGGAAGGGCTGGCCCCGTTTTTGCAGATTCTGGGCGACGAATTGAATGTGAAGGCGGTCACTTTCCATACGGACGACGCTGGGCTGGTTACGCTTTCGGCGACGGCCAATTTCCGGGCGCTGGGGCCTCGCGTCGGCAAAAAGATGAACGAGGTGGCGGCGGCGATTGCCGCTTTGCCCGAGGAAATCATCGCCCGCATCGAAAACGGCGCACACCACGATTTAGGGCCGGTCGTGATTGGGCGTGACGATATTCAGGTTCGCCGCACGGAAGAGCCGGGCTTGGCACTGAAAAGTGACGGTTTCATGACGGTCGCCTTGGATACGCGCTTGACCGAAGCCCTTAGCAGCGAAGGCTTTGCGCGCGAATTCGTGCATTTGGTGCAAAACGAGCGCAAGGCGATTGGACTCCAGCTGACGGATCGCATCAAACTGACCCTCTGGGCGCCGGAAGCGTCGAAAGCGCTGGCGGAAGCGATGGAAGCGCATCACGACTACATCTGCCGGGAGACGCTGGCGACGCACTTTGTCGTATCCGCGCAAGCCCCCGCGGGAACCAAATTGGGGGTCAATGGGTTAGAATGTGTTCTGAGGATAGAAAAGGCCTCATGACGGTTGATTGCGGGCGGATGACCTATCCGCCACGCCGATACAAGCCATCGCGGCGGCGAATCTCCTGATTCGCCCCGCGCAAATTCCGGGCGGGTGACACACCCCGCCACGGCGCAGAATGTCGTGGCACACTCGCAACGGGGAGAGACAAAAGGACAATTGATGGGCGAAAAAGGGAAACCAAAGGCGAATTCGAGCCAGACGGAACTGTATCGTCCGGAAGATAAGGAATTCTTTCGCAAGCTCATTATGCGCAAGCGTGTAGAGCTGATGAAGGAGCTGGGCTATCTGAAGGAAACCTCGCTCGAAACCACGATGGACGAGTATTCGGGCGATAATTCCACCTACAGCTTCCACATGGCCGACCAAGGCACGGACGCCCAGGAGCGCGAAAAGGCGTTTATGCTTGCCAGCCGCGAAGGAAAATTCTTGGCCTATCTGGATCGGGCGCTGGAGCGAATCGAGGACGGGAGCTACGGCTTTTGCTCGGAATGCGGCAATCCGATTGCCAAGAAGCGCCTCGAAGCCGTGCCGCATGCTCGAAT
>JAZDIW010000280.1:0-11005 GCA_043804575.1 bacterium | reverse complement strand
AGATACGCATCTTCCGGTTGAAAAACAAGCCCCGTTCGGCAAAAGCCGACCGGGGCATTGTCTGAATTCACTATCTCCGAGCTATTTCAGGAGTACCATCTTGCGAGAAAACGACTGGCCCGAACCCTCCAAGCAATAAATGTAGCTCCCCGAGGGAAGGCGCGATCCGTCGAATTGAAATTTGTAATGGCCTGGGGTAAGTGGTCGGTCATTCAGAAGCGCTGCCACCTGCTGCCCATTCACATTGTAGATCCTGAGGCTGACATTCGCCCGCTTGGTCAGGTCAAATTGCATGGTTGTTACGGCGTTGAAGGGATTTGGATAGTTCTGGTATAGGGTGAATTTCTCGGGCTGCAGGGGGAGTTCGTGCGAGTTTATTGCGGAGAGGCGGACTCGGAAGCACCAAGACTGATTCGAGAAAGTTCCACTGCCATGGGTATCCAGAGCCTTTACGCGCCACCAGTATACTTGATTGTCTTCAAGATCGTTCCAAATCAGTTCAGTTGCGCTAACCGTCTGGCTATCTACATCCGAGGCAAAGGTGGAGTCCAGAGCCACATAGACTCGATAGAAGGCCACGCTGTCTCCCGGATCAGGATCGTTGCTTTCGTTCCAGACAAACTCCACCGAGGATGTATCCACTGTGTCTCCGTAGACCGGTGAAATCAGATCAAATGCGTCGGGCGGTCTGTTCGGCGGGGACTCCAATGTGTATGTCCACATGGAGCGGCCATGCGTACCCGCAACGAGCGTTCGCGTGGATGGCACAAGATGCTAATCAAATGTCGAGCTCGTTGGCAGGCCTTCTCCGAGCGCTTCCCAGGTCTGTCCATAGTCCGAGGTGCAGAATACTCCGAAATCCGTTCCCACATAAAGTGAGGCCGGATTGTCAGGATCAACAATCACATCATTGATCGGTTCCTCCGGAAGGCCCGCACCAATATCGGTCCAGGTTGCGCCGTAGTCCGAACTGCGGAAGAGATGCGGCAGGTAGTCCATCTCCTTGTAGCCTGAAAAGGAGACATAGACAACGGAGGCCGAGTCGGGATGAGGCGCGACACGGGTCACCCATCGGTGCGGCAATCCTTCGGAAATCTCTGTCCACGAAACTCCTTGGTTCGTCGTCACCCACACATGAGCATCGTCCGTGCCGACATAGAGAACTTGCGAATTCGCGGGGCTTAGTGCGAGCGTCGTAACCGTCCCATAAACCAAATTGGCCGGTCCCGGGCCATCCGTGAGGTCATCTGAAATCGGGGTCCAGTTCATGCCGCCATTGGAGGTTCGCCATACGCGATAGGTCCCAAGATAAAGCGCATCCGGATTGCATGGATCTATCACAAAGGGCGTCATCCAGTTCGTGCGATCGTCGTAGAAGTCACTGGCAATGAAATACCAGTCATAGCCTCCATCCGTGGACTTTCCAAGATAGCCATACTGCGCTTCCGCATAAATCGTATTGCTGTTGCGCGGGTCTATGATACAATAGAAGCCATCTCCGTAGAAAATCACATCCCAGTCATCTACGGCGCCTCCAAGGGTTCGCGGCGTGGAGTTGTCCTGAGTTCCGCCATACAGGCGGTAGGGCAGCGTTGGATCCGCGGTAATGGCGTAGAATTGCGTGATCGGCAGACTGACAAAGCGTGTCGAATTCGAGCCCGTGTTGTAGGACACATTCACGCCGGCATCATGGCCCGTTATCAGATGAGCGGGATTGTTCGGATTGATCCATAGCGCATGGTGATCCACATGTGCATTTCGGAAAACCTCGCTCCAGCTTTGTCCACCGTTGCCGCTGCGAAACATCGAGACGCCTTGCACATAGACGACATCGGGATTCACGGGGTCCGCGTGAATCTGGCCGAAATACCATCCGAAGGAGCTGTACAGGGAGTAGTCAATATAGGCAACCTCTTGCCAACTATTCCCGCCATCGTTACTCCGATAGTTCCCCAGCAGGTAGCCGGGGTGATCCGCGAAAACGGCATAGAGCCGATTGGGATTGGCCGGAGATACGGCAATTCCGCCTCGCCCCACATTCGCGCCGTGTGGCAGGCCGGCAATAAGTTCCGTCCAAGTGTCGCCTCCGTCATAGCTGCGCCAAATCCCGCTGCTTTCCCCTCCAACCTGCCGCTGATACGGACGGCGAATTCGCTCCCACATCACCGCATATACTGTATCCGGATGGAGCGGATCCAAGGCTACATCAATGCAGGCCGTTGAATCTGTCAGGAACAGGACACGCTCCCAAGTGCTCCCCAAATCCGTCGTGCGGTAGAGCCCGCGCTCCAGATTCGTGCCGAAGAGTTCCCCCGCAGCGGCAACATAGACACGATCGGAATTGGTCGGATCCACGGCAATTTTGCCGATATGCACGACGGCTTCGAGTCCTTTGTACTGCCATGTATTGCCGCCGTCTTCCGTGAGATATACGCCGCGTCCGCCGTAGCTGTCGCCGGATGAATTCGCTTCGCCCGTGCCGAGCCAGATGCGCAGAGGATTCAGAGGATCCATAGCCAACGCTCCCGTTGACAGCGCATAGTCCTGATCAAATACAGGGTTGAAGTTCAAGCCTCCATCGGTCGATTTGAAGACGCCACCGACGGCGGCGCCCGCGTAGATGATGTTCGGTGCGGAGGGATGAACCGCCAGTGCCGTGACGCGTCCTCCCACATTCGAGGGCCCCGCGAAAGTCCAGACATCGTCGAGCCGGTGCTGTGCGCGGCGAAGTCGGAGAGCCTGCAAGCGAGCCTCTTCAACGGCGCTGCGGTTCAAAGTATTCCCCGGCCATATCCGTTGAAGCATGAACCAATCATTGGGCTTTTTCACGGGAGCTTGTTTTGATCGGCTTGCCTTCGCTTGTGTCTTTGTTCCGTTCTTCAAGTGAGAAGACGAATGCAGAGCGGTGAGCAGGAAAACAAAACCCAGCAAAAAAAACGGCTACGCTTGCCCACGAGATGATTTTGATTCTACGCATTGGATTCTCTCCCTAAGACGCGTTTGTTACTTCAATAATAGGAGCTTTCTCACCTGAGCGAAACCCTGGGTTTCCATCCGACAAAGGTAGATTCCGGAAGGCAGATTCGTCGCTGTCCACGCAGTCCTGTGTGATCCGGCGGGAATCCTCTCGTTCACCAACTCGATGACCTCTTGCCCGAGCACATTATGAATTTTCAGAATCACCTTCGCCGATGCCGCCGGATCGAACTAAATCGTTGTCGTGGCATTAACGGGATTTGGGTGGCTTTGACAGAGTACAGAATGCGCAGGCGTCGCCCATGCCAAGAAAGCACTGCATATGGGAATCCGTCTGTTAGGAGAGGTGCCACGCCGATTTCACTCTCATGGATTGCTCGACTTGAATCCGATTCCGACAGGAGTGTCCAGATAGAGTGGGAAGACCAAGAGGAAATCTCCGGGGTGAACCTGCAGTCCTCACACGCAAAAAGCACACAGTATTCTCATTATATTTCCTCCTTCAGAATTTGTTCGCCGTGCCAGAGAAATCTATTTGCCTCTGATAAGAAGTTAATATCTGGCCGCGCAAAAGTCAAGTCCCCAGAAGTCACAGAAAAGGAAAGTCGGACGCCCACGATTTCAGCATCCGACTCCGCAAAATCAATTCCTGCAGCTGTCTAATATTGCGCAAGGACTCGATAGAAGCCTGTGGTGTAGATGGTCACCGCATCTTCGTGTAGAAACTGTGGACTTGTCGCCATTCCGATTCTTGTGTTCTCCGACAAAGCCTCAAACGGTGTCGAAGTCAAATGCACCTCGTAGCTTGTGGCTCCAAAGGCCGGATTCCAATTCAGCTCGATATCCAAACCATTTGCGATAATCGTCAAATGCTCCGGCTTCAGTCGAAGCTCGAGCCATTCGCTTGCTTCGATATCTCCGTTCGGGATGACGGCCACCGGAATTTGACCGACAAGCGTGCCTCCGTCGGGCGTTTTGTAGATGCCAAGAGCCACGAAAATCTGCTCGGGGATCAATCCAAACTCACCTGTCAAAGAAAGCGAGCCTTCCAAGACAGCGCCCGCAGCCTTCGTAGCATTTCCTGTGTTGTCGAACCAGCCGCACCAGCCGTTGTTAGCTTCCTCCGCTAAATAGGCATCCCATGCCGCGACTTGTCCACTCTTGGCCCACGGCGCATTTTGCATCGCGCCCGGTTGGTCGGCGACAAAAATAAAACGATCATTGCCCGAACCTTGAGCTCGTTGCGTAGCTACATAGAAGTGCTCCCCATTGAACGCCGCCCAGAGATTGTAGCCGCCGCTCTGTCCGACCAATTCCGCGCTCGCTTCAAGTTGGCCGTCCATGATAAATCCCGAGGTTCCTCCGGTCACGGTGATATGCCAATCGGCGCCGCCGTTGTTGTCCCAATGACCTTGACCGTCGTTGAAGCAGAAATCTACACTGGTTGCAGTCACGGGAATCGAATAGATGTAGCGCCACGCCTGCGAATCCGCATTAAAAGTCATCACCGGATCCGGCGACAGGATTTCCTGCCACCCGCTGTGACCAACATGAATATAGACCGGATTCGTGCCCGGAGGAAGCGCGCCCAAGTCAGCATCGTAGAAAAGGGCAACTGAATCGCCCGCTTCGGGATTTTCCGGCCACCACCACACAATCTCGCTTGGGCCGGCTCCGCCCCCCGTTCCCACAAAAGTATGCTGAATCGGCGACCGCTTCATGTAGCCCAGCGAATCAATTGCCTCCACGAAATAGTCTATGAGCACTCCGCCCGAATCTACGATTTCCGGTTCGGTCAGATGAATATAGTATTCGTCTGCGATATAGGTCGGCATAATATCAAAGTTGATTGCGGGATCTCCCCAAATATTTCCCGCAGGAAAATCGCGCCGCGCCATCGGCAGCGTTCGCCAGGATGTGACTTCAGAGCCGCCCGCATAGGTCTCATTCTGAATGGATACGATTGGATTGACGCCGTCATTATCGAGGCGGTAATGAAAGGTGACTTCTTCGACGCCGCTCACATCATAGACGAAAGTCCAAATCCAAAAATCTCGGGAGTGCAAAGTCTGCTGGTAGCCCCAAAGCGAGCCGTAGCCGATGGCGCCTGGATTATGGGGAAGCTGCTGTGGAATCCAAATCGTTGGCGCCGCGGCGTCGCCACCGCCTCCGACGACCATGTTCGCATAATGCGTCGCCCAGTTGCAGGCCAGCGACGGTTTCACTTCCATATCGAGTGAAGCGCCATAGTACATATAACCGGAATTGAGCGACGCCAAAAAGAAATGCCACGCCAAATCAGCACTGGACGGCGAGCCGCTAAGCGGATTCTGGATATTCGCAATGGAGACACCACCGGCAATTTGTTCGGCTGTTTCCACGCGATTTTGGGCGGCGGTAATCACGGCCCAGTTGCGCTCGTCAAGCGCCCAGCCATTCGCAATGTCAAACTGACCTGACTCATTATGCAGAGGCCAATTCCAATTAATGAAATCGGGCGAGCCAAAATCTCCATCGGCATTGACCCATGCTCCATCTTCCACATGTACAATATCTCCCGGCGCCACAGGATGATCCGCCAGGAATTCGGGCACGGTCGTCGGTTCATAGCCTTTGCCAACGGCCTCAGCGGTGAATGACGGCACGCTCTCCATGTAATACGAATATCCGCCTCCCCACGCATTATCGCCGTCGTGTCCCAAGACGACAATCACGGGCCAGTTCGGATCATTCGCCCAGGCAATCTCATCAATATCATCCGTTCCATACATCTGGTAGCCGTCCTGCCAGCTCATTGCCATTGCGACGGGCACGACGATAATCTGCGAAACAACTTGCGTCTCGGGGTCAACATACTGCGCATAGTGAGGTCGAAAGGAAAAGGGATAAGCATCCGTTGGCGTGCATCCGCGGCTAATGGTCAGCGAAAACCAATTGCTTTGGACGGGATTGATTTGATCTGATTGATTGGGCGGATCACAATTCTCGCCTCCTGTTCCGAGAACTAAGGGAAAATTGCCGATGGTGCGAGAAATGTGATTGGACGGCACAAAGACCCATGAAATCCCGTTGGCGACCAGCGTTGGAATGATTCTCTCGGAGAAAGCAAGTTCCGGCGGGAAGAATCCGACAGACTGCGGTGGCGAACTGCCCCACACCTGCGGATAGAGATGCTGATAGAGTTGAATCTCCTTTTCCAGCGCCTTTGAATCCACAAGTGGACAGAGTGCATGATGATGAGGAATGATCACCATCTCCATTCGTGGCCTGCCGCCGGTCGTTGACCAGTTTCGCGCCGTTTGAAAATGCGTATTCCACGAAGATGTATAGCCTAACGCATTCGCCGCGGCGAGGCTTTGGACATTTTCTACGAGGCCACCCGTGTAAGTCACTTGCGCGCCCGCATCGCTTCCCGTCATCAGACCGATGGATTCTTTGGGTCGCCATTGATAGGCCGCCACGCGGTCCGCGACCGAAAAAATGGCCGCGACATTGTTTTCAGGATGCGGGTCACCGTTGTTGATGGATTCCCAAGCCCTCTCATAGGTGGGCACAGAAATTGAAATCCGGTTCGGCCAATAAATCGGTTGCTCGAGATGCCAGATGTATGTCGTATGTACCGGCGCCGCACAGAGAGTCACCGGCAGCAAGACAATCCCCACAAACTTCAGCCACTTCACACTTGCTCCTTTGCTTCGCGGGAATAGAGTGGGCAGCCCAGTACATCTCCGAGCTGCCCATTTCCTTTTTGGCTTTGTTCTCAATTAGTAGCGTTTGAACGCTCGCACATCATAGAAGTACTTCGCGCCGCTGACCGCATTGGAATCCGTATAGGTGTAGGTCGTCGAGGAATCATGCAGCGCCGAGATGTTGAACGGGTCGGTTCCCCGATAGATGTAATAGCCATCCATGCGATTGTAGCCGGTGTAGAAGAGATTCATGTGATTCAAGTTATCATCGCGCAAAGCACGAAGATCATCGAGCGCCGGAATCCAGTCGTTCCAGATGCGGCCAATGGTCTGTGTGGGCCCTGAATCATCAATGAGAAATGCGCGGTTGGAAATAGATTCCCAATCGGCGACACCGGCGCTCCATCGCACGAACTTGAACTCGTGATATTTCGCCGAACCCGAAGGGAAAAGCACATCCACCGTGAACACACTGTCATTATTGGCATCCGACATGATGTTCGCTGTCGCGTTCCATCCGTTAAAGTCGCCCGTCAAAGCCATCGAGTCAATCGGCAGCGGGATTCCAAGGATGAACTGCATATCCACCGCGAAGGTCACCGTGACATCTTGTACGGTATGCGGGACGACGACATAGGTCTCGATCCGCGGAGCCGATGTCGGGACGGCAAACTGAGGATTCGGGCCTTCGATGATCCAGTTGCCATTGTAGGCATCCGCCGCGCCCCACTGCCATGTGCTGTCATGGCAGTAATTATCGGGAACCAGATTGATGACGCGTCCCCAAATATGGTCATTTGCGAGCACATCATTGTGGTTTCCATCATCGAACATCTGCAGATAATCTCCCCACGCGCCTTCATAGCGACCGATGGAATTGAATGTGCCCTTCACCCAGCACTCGGTCAAAGATGGAGCCTGTCGGTCGTCCACTCGGAAAGTCACCGGAGCGTAGATGGGCACAACATACATTCGCGTCTGTGGATTATAGTTCGGAACCGTGAATTTAATGTCCCCGCAATCGAGCGCCCAGGGTCCATACTGCCCTTCGGTTGCCCCCCAACCAAAAGTATCGGTGGCCGACGGTCTCAGGTAAAACTGCGCGGTCCAGCGGTCGTCGCTTGCCGTCGTATCGCCGTGCGTCCCGTCGTCATACATCGGGAGCGGCGTCACACCCCATCCTGAATCATAGTTGCCGTAGTTATTGAAACTCCCCTTTACATGCAACGCGGTCATATCTCCGTTTTGATCCACATAGACAAAGGTCACGAGGGCATAGAGAAC
Source organism: bacterium (assembly GCA_043804575.1). Classification (GTDB taxonomy): domain Bacteria; phylum Electryoneota; class RPQS01; order RPQS01; family DYHQ01; genus JAZDIW01. Next base: position 3,056 of record JAZDIW010000280.1, on the reverse strand, counting down.
CGCGTCCAAAATGGCGCTGTTATGAGCGGGATCTATCGGATTCCCTATCACATCCTTGACATTGGAATTCGCCGTGATGGTATATTGCTGAGCCGCGAAATTCGCCGAGGCCGTCAACAACACGGAAGTTCCCGAGAGCACCTGCGCAGCCGTGAACGTCAGTCCACCCGTGATGGTGAAGTTGGTGTACACCAGTGTGCTTGTGTTCATGAACTCGTTGAACTCCACGATGACCTTGTTGGTGCCCGCCTGTGTCGCGCTCACCACCCACGGCTTCGTCGTATCCACAAGCACCGTCTGGATCTTGTAGAAGAACTGCGTAGAGAAATAGTGGTCGGGATCACAATCAGCCGCCCCATTATCCGTCGGGAAATCCTCGTCCGCCGGCAAACAGGCATTGGCGTTGTTGGAGCCACCTTGATACCAATGATCAGGCCTCAGCCAAATGCTGATATTGATTGTATCATTCTGCCCAAGGCCGTTATACTCGGTGCGCGAAAGCTTGATTTCCGTAAACAGGTTGGCACCCCCCGCAATTTTGCCGGTTCCATGAATCGTGGTATAGGTCCACCCTGAGCCTGTCCATGTGCATTTGTTCGCGTAGGTAATCGTACTCGTGTTCCACTCGGCCGCAATATCGTACTCCGCAAGGTAAGGCATATCGTAGCCCACGGCGCAGGCTCCATAGGCTTCCGTGGTGGCGCCGCTCGCGGTCTTCCGGATGTCGATTAGGACATGCATAGCGCACCCATTGCTGTTGGCGTCCGCGTCGGTGGGAATTCCGATGTACACATTGGCCGAGTCGTCTGTTACATAGCAGCCGCCATCCAAGTTGAAACTCGTGGGCAGCTTGCTTGTCGTCGAGCTGTGATCCGGCACGCTGCCCCAACCGGCATCTTTCACGCCGTCAATCGTCGGCGAGAAACTGGGCACGCCATAAGCCACAACGGCGAGTCCCAGCATGACCAAGGGAACAAAAACAAAAAGCCTTCTCATCTTTCTGATTCCTTTCCTATTTGAATTCTCATCCTGCTCTTCTATTTCTTCTGCAACTCGCGGTCAATTAGTCTTTATCCCGTCCAGCAGAGTTCCCGGACCTTGCCGCAATGATCTGCACTACCTCAATTCGACGCCCGTATTTGGAAGTACAACCTCGATCCGGTGGTCCCGTGTACAAAGGTCGTGTCGCTCGTTACCGTAAAAAAATTGAACGATCCGAAGGGATCCGTCCCGCGATAAACATTGTAATTTTCGGCACCTTCCACCGGCGACCAGTTCAGAATAAGATTGCTACCCTCAACATGAATCACTAAATCGAGCACCGCTGAGAGTGGCTCGGCTGTTCTCACCGAACAAGGCAGCTCGACATAGAGAGGGTCCGACCGACAATATCGGCAAGGCCAGCAGTAGTCGGCGCTTTTCACTGTGACGCTAAACTGCGCAATTGTACCGGCACTCGCGAAGAGGTTCAGGGGATGCAAAGTGATGGCAGCTATAGCCAGGCAACTGTCTTCATCGTAAAGGCTATCCAGTCCCATGTTTTGGATGACCATCACATTCATCCGGTAAAGCTGAACAGGATTGCATAAATAGGTGATTTCTGGAACGGTGGGATCGAAATCTCCAAGACCTGGCGTTGGCCAGAGACCTGCCTCCACGCAATCCGGCTCGCATAGAAGATACTGGCCATTCGAAGGCAGCGTGGCCTTCACCGTGACAACCAGACTGTCAGTAGCTTCATCAATGACGCCGTTTTCGTTGGTTTCAGCCGTGTCCTCCTTGCATACGATGGTTCCCCCATCAATGACAATTCCTGGCTGCGCCAGCGCAGCAGATCCAGCCAAGAGGCAGACCACAACCGCGCCCATCAACGCCCTGGATTTCATCTTAGAGCTCCTCTCTGAATATTGCTAATTCGATGCCCGCACTTGGTAGAAATATTTCGTCGCCGATGTCGCGGCGCCCACATCGGTATATGTAGTATCGCTCGTGCTCGCCAAGAATCCCAGTGACCCGAAAGGTTCACTTGCGCGATAGACATTGTAGCTGTCCGCGCTGTCGGATGCGGACCAATTCAGAATGAGGTTGCTCCCTTGAACATGAATCACCAAATCCGTCACATTTGAGGGTGCTTCGCGATACGGCGTATCTTTCGGCGCGTAGCCTCCAAGCGGCATCGGCCCCGGAATATAGGGCGGATAGAGCCGGTAGAAATTGGTAATCGTGATGTTATCTCCGGGTGTATTTCCATATTGCGGCCAAACCGTCGTCGTGATCTGATTATCTTCCTGCGTAATGTGAACCGCCAAAGCGAGCGCCGTCGGATTGCCAATATCCGCCCACGGAATGCGCATCTCCGTCAAGGGATTGCCTGACCATCCATTGTAACTCGTGCCGCCGTGTTGACCATACTGCCGATAAACCCAACTGCTGCCATTCCAGTAGTTGTTCTGCATATTATTCGGCCCGCCCTCAATCGCGATTTCATATTCGGGCCGGAAGGTGCCGGTGTAGTTGACACGAGACCAACTGTCCTGTGTCGCGCCCGAAGCCGTGCCCGGATTCGTGTCAAGGCTGACAAAAAGGTCGCCCGCCGACATATCTTTGTTCTTCACTCCGACATAGAGCGCTTGATAGTCCCATGTGAAGAAGAGCGATTCGGCTCCAACCGCACTCAAGAATTCATTCGTGCGAGAGAAATCAAGACTGCCGTCAATGACAATCGTGTGCGGCGTATATCCCGTCGGAATGGAGAAAGCCGCCTCGTCATAAGCCGGATCAATGATGTTGCCGTTCAAGTCATAGATATTCGAGGCGGCAATCGTGCCACTCTGCCCGCCCACGAAATTGGGAGTCACCGTCAGGATGACTTTGCTCCAGTCACTCTGACGCTGTGCGTTTGTGACCGTGTAGATCGTGCCGAAGCCGCTGAAAGCATAGTTGCCGGGAACCTCCGCTCCAGGCAGTGCCACCGCTTCCGAAAAGCGCATCTCCACTCGATGACTGTCCACATAGACCGCCGGACTTACGACCCAAGGGCTGTAGAAATCGAGATT
>JAZDIW010000279.1:0-2352 GCA_043804575.1 bacterium | reverse complement strand
AAGATTATGAACACTCGGTGTATTTTCACGCGAGTATTAAGGATACTGAGTCAGGGAATTATTGGAGTGGGAGTGATCTGGCTGATACATCCGGCGCATTTGCTGCCGAACTGACATTTGAAGAATTATATGGATCTCCTGTAACTTGGGATTTTCTCCAAACACAGACCGGAACATTACATTTTCAATGTGGTCCGACTGCGATTCTTGGAGTTTGCGTGATGACGGTATGGCCCTGCGCTACAATCACAGAGGCAACTTTAATTATTGAGGGAGAATTTGAAGTAGCAACTGACAATCAAAGTTGGGGTGTAATCAAATCTTTGTACAAATAGGGACGGTCTAACTCTTATGAGGCCTCAGCTCGTCAATAGATAAAGTTATCCTTTTGCCGGCAGCATGGCTGCCGGTTTGTTTTTCGTCAAGATTGCGTCTCCCGACTTTGTTTCCGATAACCGGCGGAGGGCGGTGCCCTGCGCCAAACACTTTCCAGGTTCCGGACTCATCAAAGATGAGCCTGCGGGATCTTCTATCCCACGACCTGGAAACACATCCGTGCCCTCATGCCGTCCCATTCAAAGGTCTGGCTGGATGGATAAACCATCCTCCAGTTAGTGCCCGGGCTCGGGGGAGGGGCAGGACACGCGAACCTTGAACGTATATTTTGGAAGCGAAGCGGTCATCCAATCAATCGCAACGGGTACCTCGCGTTCGTCCGAGTGCCGGCAGATTGTGGTCACGTGCCACATGCATTCTTGATACTTTCCGGCTACTATTCCGGCTCTTCGCGTTACGGCTCCAGTTAGACGTGCGGCTTGACCGCTCCCTTCCTTTTATCCCCCAAGGAACTTTTCCATATCGAAGGCTTTCCCCCTTTTGAGCATGTAGTAGACGGCCCTGCCGAGCTTGTGAGAGAGGATCGTCAAAGCTTTCGATTTTCCGTGCTTTCTCTCGAGGCGTTTCTTGTAGGCCATCCCTTTGGGATTGTTTCTGAGAAAAAGCACCGCGGCTTCCGAGAATGCCCACTTCAGATGCATGCTGCCGATCTTCTTGTTCTTGGAACCATAACGCTTTCCGGCTGATTCCCGCGTGCATGTGACAAGGCGAGCGTAGGAGACAAAATCCTGGACCCTCGGGAATCGATTTATGTCGTGGATCTCGTAAAGGATCACCATGGACAGAGTCTTTCCGATCCCGTAGACCGTTCTTAGAAGATGAAGAGCCTGAGGATCATGGTGCATTGCGGTGCGATTGATGTATCTCTCCAGGTTCGTGATGATGTGGTTGTAGTGTTCGATGAGCTCGAGATCGACGGAGATACTTCTTTTAACTTCAGGGTCCGGGAATTGTTCAATGATTATATCCCGGTTTATCTTGTGGGTTGGTTTTTTGCCGAACTCGGGCAAGTTGTACTGGCTGTTGGTGTTCTGGATGTGGGCGAGAAGGTCGGCTCGTTTGCGGACAAAGTGACATCTGCGGCGAAGAAGGTCCCGGGTGGCCCGCATTTCCGGTGGATAAACATATGCCATTGGGATCATTCCGCTTCTGAGAAGCCCGGCAATCTTTCGGGAGTCGATCCGATCGTTTTTGGTCTTCCCTCCGTGTATCGCTTTCATGTATAATGCATGGCCAAGGACGAAAGGGATGTTTTCGCGAGCACAGAGATCGGCGAGCCAGTACCAGGTGAAGATGCATTCTACCGAGACGACGATATCTTCCCGGTACGGAGCGATTGCCGTGAGGAAGGGTTCGGGTTCTGCGCGCATGTCACGATGAAGAACGATCTCTCCGTCCTTGCTCAGGATGCATAGGTACATCGAGCGGGCGTGAAGATCGATGCCGCAGTAGTAGCGGTGTTCTTTGGTATAGCACCTCATTGAGGTCTCCTCCTTTTCGGGTTAAGGGTGATGACTTCCCAGCATACCATCTTGGTATGTCGAGGGGGAGGCCTCAATGAGTATCAAGAGCTTGCACCAGACAAAGACGATTGTCACGCACCTGGCCTTCGCCAGGTCTGCGCCAATCGTCTTTGCAGCGGAAGATCACAGCCACGGAAGAAGATCGCGAAGCCATGCTGAGTTATTTTGCCGGTTGTTCTCTGATCCGGGATTATAAGATAGGGCCACTTGTGGGAGTGGAAAAGGATGTGCAGACGGAAGCGCTTACATTGGGCATTGGCAAGATCGTTGATAAGATTGAAAGGGAGAAGAAGATAAACTAACACGCGGACATCCAACTCTGTAGCTGACGTTGGAAGCACTATTATGAAATTGGGAGATTTCATGAAATTCGAGGACAAGGATGCCTATGATGTTGTGCATGAGTGTTCCTGGTGCGAAAGCAACATAGGCG
>JAZDIW010000278.1:0-2482 GCA_043804575.1 bacterium | reverse complement strand
CCGTCAAGATGTCCACAATTTGCGGAGCGATACCCTCCACTTCCTCGATGGTCAATTCCGCCGCCGCCGAATACTCCGATTCCTTAATCGGTTCAACATGATAGCCGGTAAGCTGGGAAGCCAGGCGGATATTCTGTCCCTTTCGGCCGACGGCATACTGCATCATGTCATCCGGAACGATCGCCGTGGCCCGCCGGTTACTCTCATCAAGAATCACCATGAGCGGCGTTGCGGGCGCCATGGCGCGTTTGATGAAGGTCTCCGGATCGAGATGCCAGTGGATGACATCAATCTTCTCATTGTTGATTTCCCGCACTATCGCCTGGATGCGTACGCCTTTCATGCCCACGCAGGCCCCCACCGGATCTATCCTCTTGTCGTTGGACAGCACGGCGATTTTCGTTCGGTCCCCGGGCTCCCGAGCAATGCCTTTGATTTCAATAATATTATCGTAGATCTCCGGGACTTCCAGCTCGAAGAGACGGCGAAGAAAGGAAACATGCGCTCGGGAGACGATAATGTCCGGCTCTTTCGTCGTGCGATTCACTTCCTTGATAATCGCTCGAAGGGTGTCTCCGCGTCGGTATTTTTCATTATAGACCTGCTCCGATTTCGGCAGGACGACCTCCGTGCGATCCACATTGACTCGAATTTCACGCCGGTTGATTTGGCGGATTTCTCCCGAGACGATTTCTCCGATCCGAGCCGAAAATTCCTGGTAGAGATTCTCCTTCTCGATCTCTTTGATTCTCTGCGTCAAGTTCTGCCGGGCGGAAGTGACCAGGCGGCGTCCGAAAGTGTTGTAATCCACCTGCTCGGCATAGGTTTCCCCCTCTTCCAAATCCTCATCAATTTCCCTGGCTCTCGACAGGGGGATCTGCGTCACTTCATCTTCAAATTCCTCATCGGGAACGACGGTCTTCTCGCAGAAGATCTCGATGTCCCCTTTGTCCAAATTGAAAATCACATCGAAATTGTCCGAGGTTCCGTATTTCTTCTTGATCATGGCCAGGAAGACGCTGCGGATGATTTCCTGGAACACCTCGCGTTCGATCTTCTTCTCCCGAATGATTTGAGAAATCGCTTCCACAATGGCTGTATTCATCTCGTTCTGTTCTCCTTCGGAAAAGCCCCGATCTCGGGCAAGACGCGGGCGCTTAGCATGTCGCCGTAGGCAAAATGCCTGCGGTCTCCGGCCGACTCGATGTCAATCCCCTCCTCTTCCACCCCCACCAGGCGACCGCTGACTTCCCGGGGTCCGTTTTCACCCGGGAGCAGGATGCGGAGCAATCGCCCTTGATTCTTCCGAAACTGCCACGGTTTGCTCAAGGGATAGCCGACTCCGGGAGAACTGATTTCGAGACGCCAGTCTCCGGCCACCAGGGTATGCGTGTTCAGATGTCTCTGCAATTTTCGAGTGAGATAAACACAGTCTTCGATGGAGATCTCTTGATGGCGTCGATCCACAATGATGCGAAAGACCGGACGCCCGGACCGACCCGTTTCCTGAAGTTCAAGAACCTCTATTCCTTCATCCTCCAGCAAGGGCAAAAGCTCATTCTTAAGAAAGCTTTCCATGCAAAAAACGCTCAGGTCAGGAATCGCACAGGCAAAGAAAAAAGTGGGCAGCATCACCCACTTCTTCTACAATATACGAAGCTTTTCCTCCAAAATCAAGCAAGAATGCACATTATGGAAGCTGGGCGATCAGCTTCGCGGCTCGGTTTCTCACCGCCGAAGTCGGGTATTGTCGCTGAAGAAGCTGGCAAATCTCAACGGCCTTATCTCTTTGATTTGCAAGGAGATAACACCGTGCCGCCTGATACATCGCCTGCGGGCTGAAGAAGTGCTTTGGGTATTTGCGAGGAATGGAGAGGTAGATCTCCGCAGCCTCCCCGTATTTTTCTTGTGATTCCACGCAGGCGGCCAGTCCCGCGACAGCGGCCGCATCTATATATTTATCAACACGATAATTACGCACATATTCGCGGAATGCCGCCTCTGCCTCCTCGGCATTGCCACGCATGAATGCGCTTCGAGCCAGGTAGTATTGCGCCTCGCCAGCAATCCGTCCGCCATGTCTGGATTTGATGGACTGCAATTGTGGCTCTGCCTCGTCCAAGCGGCCCATCTCAAACATGATCTTGGCTATTGTTAAGTCTAACGACGCGTTATTATAGACTCGCTGTTGGCTGGTTCGAATCAGAAAGATGGCCACAATGACAACGAGAACCGCAACCGCCCCGCCAAGTACGATTTTCTGATTCTGTTCATAGAACATTTCAAGTTTCTTGGCCAAAGCAATGAGCTTGTCCTCTTTGAGTTCACGGCGTGAAAGCCGCTTCTTGCCTTTGGCGGCAGCTTGGGTTGCCATAGAATGCCTATGTTTGATTGATCAAAAAGCCCTTGTGCCCCCGAGACGACTCGAACGTCCGACACGCGGTTTAGGAAACCGCTGCTCTATCCTTCTGAGCTACGGGGG
>JAZDIW010000277.1:0-2994 GCA_043804575.1 bacterium | reverse complement strand
CGCAAGCAAATCAATGGAAAAATGATTGAGCCGAAATTCCATGCGACGGTCGAGCGCGAGTTTAATGCGATGAATATTGGGCCGGACAGCCTGCCCTATCAATTGGCCTTCGCGGCGGGGGCCGAGCTTGGGTTTCAGATGGAACCGCAGTCCATTGGAGGGGGGACAAACGCGAATATCTACAACGGCAGTGGCTTGCCGGCGGTGGTCATCGGGACGGGAATGAAGGATGAACACACCACGACCGAGCACATCGCCATCGCCGATTTGGAAATGTGCTGCCGCTTCTGCCTGGAGATTCTCCTCCAGAATGCGAAATCCGTGACCTGATATGAGCTCCGTGTTTCTATGGTAAGTCGTCTTCTCTGCATTCTTCTGGCCCTCGGTGTGGCGACCCTATCGCAACCCGCCGGGGGTCTTGTGCTTCGGGAGCAGCGCAGCAGTCTGGCGCAAGAGAAGGCGGCCTCCGCCCAGCAGAATCGCACGGAGGTCCTTCTCGATCTTTCCGGCACATGGCAATGGCGAACGGCGCAAGACGATGTGTGGCATTCGGGTTGGATACCTTCCTGTTTCGATGATGTTCAAGGCGAAGTTACTTTTCAGCGGGAATTCTCTATACCGGATTCGCTGCGGAATTGGCACTTTCACTTGGTCATTCCCCAGGCAAACTACAAAGTCCGCATCATCGTCAACGGGAAATTCATCGAGTCGGTCGCCGGGAATCATTTGGGATTCGTTCTGGATGTGCCGTCTCAGCTTTTGAGAATCCGATTGCCGAATACGATTGAACTGCATGTAGATAACCGACTGAGCCCGAAGACAACACTTCCCTTGTCTGCGCAACTCTATGCGCCACGCAACTATGGGGGGATTCCCGCCGGCTGTTATCTCTGGGTGACACCGCCGTGGGCGGTGGAAGGGATCGTTCTACACTGGCCTGTGCCGGATTCATCCGTCGGCGCCGTGGTCATTGCCGATATTTCCAGGGCAATCACTCCGGCGCTGCCTTCGGTGCCTTTTGCGGAGATCGTCTGTTCCGCAGAGATTCAGGACGAGGCGGGACAGGTCATCGCGAAGTCACGCCCGTTGACTATCCCAAAGGAAGGAACCCAGATCCAACAGGTGATGCTCGAGTTTCCCCCGTTTCAGCCGCGCCGTTGGACACCGGAGACTCCCTCGCTGTATCGTCTGGATGTGCGTCTCGAAACATCGGAGGGACTCCTTCACCTTTACCGCCGAAAAGTGGGATTCAAGCAGATGACGATTTTGGGAACCCGCCTTCTTCTGAATGACAAGCCACTCCTCTTGCGAGGCGTCCAATATGTTCCCGAGGATCCCGGAGCGGGCGCGGCGACCACCGAGGCATTCTATGAAGCCGATGTTCGGCGCATGAAAGAGCTAGGATTCAATGCTCTCCATGTGATTCCTTCACCGCCTTCTCCCTTGCTTCTGGATGTCTGTGACCGTCTGGGTATGTTGGTTCTTGTTCAACTGCCTCTAAATGGTGTCCCGGCCGATCTTCTATCAAAGACATCCTATTCGACACAATGCGAATACGCACTGAAACGCCTTGTTCGCCGTGATCGCATGCATGTATGCGTTGCCGCGTGGGGGTTGGGGCATGACCTGGATTGGGAGGATCCCCGGACTTTGCGGGTCGTTGGCGGGCTGGCGGAGCAGTTGCGAAACCTCGATGTGCGTCCAATCTTCCTTGAGACGTATCGCTTGACCGACATGGCTCCGTATCCCGTGGATTTCCTCTTGCAAGGATTGGCACCTTGGCGAGGGAATGATTTGGCGTCTCCCGAAGTCACATCGCGACCGGTTGTCTTGAGTCGTGTGGGAATGATGGTAACTGAGGAGGGAAAAGGAGGCGGTCGCGGAAGCGCCTCGAGCCAGGCGGATTTCTTGCTCGCGCACCTCGATAGGTTGTCTGACGAGAATCGTTTTGCAGGGCTGCTGCTTTTCTGTTTCTCCGATTTTCGGGGTCAGGTTCCCTTTCTTGCCCAAGACAACAGGGAGGATCCTTTTCTCTACTCGTATGGTTTGGTGGATTTGGGACGACGAGAGCGTGTCTCTTTTTTCAAACTGCGGGACTTGGCGCAGACGGGAGAGACGACCCCCATTTCCCAGAGTCCTTCGGGCGAATCGCCGCGAGTGGAGTTTCCCATCGTGAGTCTTGCCCTGATCGTGCTTCTCTCCATCGAGATCCGTCGAAACAATGTCTTCAAACAGAACATCAAGCGTGTATTTCTTCATGCCCACGGATTCTTTTCCGACATCTGCGCTCGGCGTTTCCTGCAATCCAGTCAGACGGTTGTTCTTATCTTTACGGAAGCTCTTTGCTGGGCTCTGCTCGGTTCCAGTCTCCTGTGGGGTCTGCGCCATTCCTATCGCTTTGACTATCTCGCGACCCATTTCCTTCCTTGGCCGGCGATCAAATTGAATTTGTGGGATTTGGTTTGGAATCCCGTTTTCGGCATTATCGGGCTGGCGTCGCTTTGTCTTCTGCTGTTTCTCTTCTCGGCAGTGATGATCAAAATCGGCTCGTTTCTCTTTCGAGCCCGGATAACCCTTGGGAAAGCCATTACCTATTTGGCTTGGGCGGGAGCCAATTTCCTTTTCCTGCTCCCCTTTGCCGTTATATTCCACCGGCTGGTGGGCTTGCCCGATATGGCTGCTCCTTGTGCTCTTGCCCTTCTCGGATTCCTTGGCTGGTTTGGGCTGCGCCTTTTCAATGCTCTTCGAGTCGCCTATGGCACGAGCTATCCGCGGCTCTACCTTGTGGCACTCAGTGGCGGAAGTCTTGCGGCTCTTGCGTTGCTGCTTACGCTCCAAGCGTCTTTTGGCACGGTTTCCTACATGATATACTATTGGAATGTCTTGGCGCATTGATTCTTGTCCGCCTCCTTTTTTCGAAGTCAGGACGATTTGAATAGGGAAAAACCTGTGAGTAACACGATGTTAAAGAAGATTGTTGGTGAGGGCTTTACC
>JAZDIW010000276.1:0-7845 GCA_043804575.1 bacterium | reverse complement strand
GGGAACGCTTTTCACCGTGATGCCGAGCAAGCTCGACGCTCTTTGGTATTCGCCGATTCTTCCCGTTCTCTTCTTTTCATCCTGCATTGCGGCGGGGCTGGCAATGGTAATCGTGGAATCGTTTTTGAGCAAGCGCTTCCTGGGACACGAGACCCCACAGCATCTCCTGGTTTCTCTTTCGAAGGGATTGTTCCTTGCGCTCGGAGTCTTCGCTGTTCTCCGTTTTGCAGATCTTGTGACGCGCGGGGCTCTTGGGCTGGCTTTTGCTGCTCGCTATGAGACTCCCTTTTTCTGGATTGAGAATTTCCTATTTATCGTTTTACCAGTCATTCTGCTTATCAATAAAAAGACCCGTTTGGCGCCCCGCGGACTCTTCGCAGCTTCTCTTAGCGTCGTGCTGGGACTTATCATGCACCGGCTCAATGTAGTTACAACGGGTTTTGCCCAGGTGAATCAAGGGTATTTTCCATCCTGGCAAGAATTCGTCATCTCGATTTCCCTTGTTATGGCAGGATTCATCATTGTAGGAATTGTTGCGCGTTATTTCCCTGTCTTCCCCAAGGAAGAGGCGGCAGTTACTGAAGCTCCTGATGAAGAGCTTGAAGGATATGTGAAGGTAGGCTGGAGCGTCTAATTTCTCCAGGAGGGGCCATCTCGTGAACGCAGCTCACAAACAGGAAGGGCACTTCTCCGTAATCCCCGAAGGGGAGAAGCGGTGTATCTGGATGGACCTCGGTGTCGTCGCCTATAAGATTTGCGACCGAGATTTCAATTGCGACAGCTGCCCGCTGGATATCGGTTTGCGAGGTGCCGAGCCGACTTCGGCTACCGAGGTCAGACGGCGGCAGGGAGGACCGATTTCAGGCTGGGAGTCTGTTTCTCGACCCGACGCAACTCCCGATCCGACGCGCCTTGCCCTCCTGTCCCGCTTGGGGAAGCTCATGGGGGAAGGCAATCGCTACTTCCATCCGAAGCACACTTGGATTCGGGTGGAGGTTCCCAATCGCGTCTATGTCGGGATTGACGGTATTGTGGCGACGGTCTTGGGTTCTGTGGATGACATCTCATTGCCGAGGCGCGGCCTGCGAATTCGGCGCGGAGAAAGTTGCGCTCAAATTATTCAAGGGGCGCGGGCGTTTTCCATTTGGTCGCCCCTCTCTGGCCGAGTTGTGGACACGAACGAAGAACTCCATGTCTTTCCAGACAAGTTGATTCTGGATTCGATGGGAGGCGGGTGGCTGTGCAGCATTGAGCCGGACAATCTCGAAGAGGACTTGAAATTCTGCCGCGTCGGGGATGCCGTTTTTCCGTGGTATCTGAAGGAAGTGGAATGGCTTGATTCGGTGCTGTCAAATAGTCTTCAGTGGCGGCAGGAACAACTCGGTCAGACGATGTATGATGGCGGGGAGTTGTCAAGAAACCTGCGAGAGCTTCTGCCCCCTGACGAATATCGGCATCTTGTTTTGAGCTTCATCGGGAAACCAAACGACAAGAGCAGAAGTTAGAACAAGTCCTTCTCTTTGCCTTGAAAACGAATGCCCCGAGGATCTCGGGGCTTCTCCATTTCTGCCCGTATTTCTCTGCCTCAGGCCGAAAACTCTGCACGGTTCCGAATGGGATGAGTCTTTCGACTTTTTAACCCTCTATGGGCTGCCCGCCTTGACGATGTCGGCACACACCCGGCAAAAGGAGACCATTTTTTCATCCACATCGTCGATGTAGGTGGAGCTGTTCATGACGCATCCGGGGTAGTTGCAGTGGCGCAGACCATAGGTGTGTCCCAACTCATGTATCGCTTCTTTCAGCAGGCGCTCTTGGAATAGCTGCATATCCGGCGGCCTGCCGTAGAATTCGTTGCGCAAGCGAAAGGCGGAAACGAGCGCGCCCATTCCCTTGAATTGAGCCTCCCCGAAAAGGTAGGTCAGGACGGGGATATAGATGTCCAATCCTGTGACCCCCAGCATGCGAAAAGCATCCGCTGGGGGATTTTCTATGAGTTGGGCGAGAATCGCCGATGAGTAATATTGGTCTCGTTCGCTGTTGTAGGTTTGGGCGAGGTCAAGTTCCTTGCGGAGAATCTCCGCCTCGACATGAAAGCTGTGGGCAAGGAAGGTAAGTAGAGGGTCGAGTAGAGAGTTTTCGGAAAGCTGGATCGGAACCACATAGAGTTTGGACGGCTTCAACTCAGCTTGCTCAAACCGAACTTCTTGATTTTCGTGTATAGCGTCGTGCGGTCGATTCCGAGGACACCCGCCGCCTGGCTAATGTTCCATTCGGTGCGCTCCAAGACCCGACCAATGTGAGCTCTTTCCACTTCTTCCAGACTATCACCACAGGGTTGTTTTGCCCGATAGCGAAACGGGAAGGAAAGATCGCGACAGGTGATTTTCTCTCCGGAGCTAAGAACAATCGCTCTCTCAATGACATTGCGCAGTTCTCGTACATTGCCGGGCCAGTCGTAATTCACGAGCATCTCCAGCGCTTCGGGGAGAATCTCTTTGACACCCCGTGTCATCGAGCGGGCGTACATTTGCAGGAAGTAGTTGGCAAGCAAAGGGATATCCTCCGTGCATTCCCGAAGTGGTGGCATATCAATTGCGAAGACATTCAATCGGAAATAGAGGTCCTCGCGAAATTCCCCTGTGGCGACGGCCTCTTCCAAGTTGCGATTCGTGGCGCTGATGATGCGAAAGTCCACCTTGACCGGCGCCTCCCCTCCCAGACGGGTGAACTGCTTCGTCTCGATAACGCGAAGCAAGTCCATCTGCATCTTGGAACTGATGTTGCCGATTTCATCGAAGAAGATGGTCCCTTTGTCCGCGCGCTCGATCTTTCCTCTTCGGCGGGCACTGGCTCCCGTGAAGGCGCCCTTTTCGTGGCCGAAGAGTTCGCTTTCGAGCAGGGTCTCTGTGAAGGCACCGCAATTGACAGAGATAATGGGGGCATAGCGCCGGCGGCTGTTGCTGTGAATGGCCCGGGTCACCAGTTCCTTTCCTGTCCCGCTCTCGCCGCGAATCATGACCGTGGCGTCCGTTTGGGCCACGGTTGCGATCATTTCCAGAACACGCTTGATCTGGGGGGAAGTGCCCACGATTTCGTCGGGCATGGTCAGGTCTTCGATACGCTGCTTGAGTTGAATGTTTTCCTGGGCAAGCCGACGCTTTTCAAGTGCATTGCGTATTGTATGAGTCAAGTCATCCGGATCTACGGGCTTGGATACATAGTCGAACGCACCGTCTTTCAGTGCCTGCACGGCCGTGTCCACTGAAGAATAGGCTGTGATGATAATGACGACGATATCCTTGTCAATGCCTCGGATATGGCGATTGAATTCGATGCCGTCCATCCCCGGCATTTTGATATCCAAGAGAACGATGTCCCAGGGCTGCTCGCCCAATCTCGTCATCGCCACATCGGCACTTTCCGCAGTTCCCACTCGAAAACCGTCGGACACAAACCACTTCGACAGGGAATCGCGGACGGAGAATTCATCGTCAACAATCAGGATTCCAATATCTTCTCTGTCCATTTGTCCGGCCTCCTTTGCTTATCTCATCCCAAGGTTCCCTGCGTTCGCTCTGACGCCTCAATGGGTAGCTCGATGATAAATGTGGCTCCCTCATTGGGTTTGGATTTCACGGAAATCCGGCCATGGTGCTGGTCAACAACGATCTGATAGGCCACAGCCAGCCCCAATCCCGTATTCTCGTCGGTGTCCTTCGTCGTGTAGTATGGCTCAAAAATGTGCGGAAGGTCCTCTGCTGGGATGCCAACGCCGTTGTCGCTGACTTCCAGGAACAGGTGGTCTTTTTTGTCTCCATCTCGTAGTCGGACGACCACTTTCCCTCTCTCCGGGGACACGGCTTCAATCGCATTCAAAAGAAGAACCAGGAGCATCTGCTGCATCGCCGCCGCTTCGCACTGGAGAAAAGCATTCTCCGTGAGGATATCGCGTCTGAGCTCAATTCCCGTTGTCTTGATGCTGTGTTTGGCTAGCTCGATACTGCGGTCAATAATCGGTCGGATATCTTGTTTGGACCTCTCCCCGTAGGATTTTTTCGAGAAGGCCAGCAAATTCCTCACGATATCGCCGCATCGCTTGGCTTCGTCTCGAATCACCTTTAGGCTCTCTACCGCGTCCTGTATCTCCTTCTCCGTCGGCGAATTCGAAAGGTTCTTCATCAGGAGCTTGGCATAGGTTAGAATCCCGGCCATAGGATTGTTGATTTCATGGGCAACAACTCCGGCCAGCTTGCCGAGCGATGCCATCTTTTCGACGAGGATCAGGTGAGCTTGGGCCCGTTTCAATTCCTGGGTCATCTTATTGAATGATTGCGAAAGGTATCCCAGCTCGTCGCGAGAAGTCACAGGAATGGTATGGTCGAGGTTCATGGCGGCTACTTGCTGCGTTCCGCGAATGAGCTCAGAGATGGGACGTTGAATCACTCGCTGGATCGAACTGCGAAATAGCAAGGCCGTCAGGAGGATCAAAATGCCAGAAATCAGCAAGACCGTTTGCCGCGTGCTTTTGGCGCTGGCATCCACATCGCGCAGGGACATCTTAATGTCCAGCAAGCCCAGAAGTTTTTCATCGGGATCGTGAGCATGGCAATCGGCTTCCGTACAGCTCTTGGAATTCTCGATGGGATTAATCAGACCCAGAATTCGGTCACCGGATTCGGAGCGAAGATGGCGAATTCGATTTTCTTTCGGAATCGCCCCTTTGGCCTGCTGGGCGGTATGGCAGAAGGAACATTGTTCGGCATCTTTTTCCAGGGTAATCCCCAAGTCCGTGGATACGCTGGCGAAACGCACCTCCCCGTATTTATCATAAATCCAGATGCCCTCGATTCCCGGCTCTTTCCCGATGTTGGCGATGATCTTCGCCAGGTCTTCTCGGTGATTCATCAGCATCGAATACCGGGTCGAGCTCTTGATCAGGTCACTGACCTGAATGGCGTGGTTGCGCACATTGTTCTCAATCTGTTGGGTGAAGAGGTCCGTGTTTATGAAGGTAATCACAAACACGAGCAGAAGGAGAACGGCAAGGAGCACAAAGAGCTTCGTGCCGATGCTATAGGGGAACGAAAAGGCGCGCTTCATAGCGGTTCAGACAAGAAATGCATTCCTGCTCCTCCGGCCATGTTTTCGCAGGTGTCCCTGCAGGATTTCTCGACATCTATCTCAATATACACGAGAAATCAAAAAAAGTCAATCGCTTGGGAGATACTGCCCTTTCCTGTGGGACCTTATGCCCTGTCCCAAGGGCCCCTTTTGGGTCGGAATGCCTCTCTTTTGCCCAAGAACCTTCTCCGATTTGGAAGTTCTCTATTGACATTCGATGCGAGGCATGGTATATTTGTACTGATGAGAATGCGGTATGGATGACCTGCACTCTTCAGCACAGATGACCCTTCAAGGAGATTGAGATGAGCCGTACAAGGGAGTTTTTGAAAGTCATGGCCCTGAGTGTTGCCATTATGCTGGGTGCGAATTCCGGCCTTTCCCAGCCTGCGACCAATGTGTCCGCTCTGCACGAAGTAAGCGCACAGTACCGATGGAAATGGGAGAAAGGCCGCGGGGATGCCTACGATTCGTTAATGAGAAGCGTTCATCCGGCTCAGACTATCTTGAACCGGAATCGCGATATGGAGCTCATGTTTGTCACGCACACGGGTAGGCCGGTCTATTACATGATAGAGAACTTGAATGCGGCGCGAACGCTGAGTACGGACGATGTTTGGCCGGGAGGCAGCGCAGGCTATTCTCTGACGGGCACTGGAACGGATTACCTCGGTATCTGGGATGCCGGAGGCGTGCTGCTGACCCATCAGGAATTTGGAGGGCGAGTCGTCCAGATGGACAGCCCCTCGGCGACGCATTATCACTCGACGCATGTTGCAGGCACGATGGTCGCGGCGGGCGTGGATCCCAATGCGAAAGGAATGGCGTTCCAGGCGTCACTCGATGCCTATGATTGGGATTACGACGATTCCGAGGTAGCGGCGGCGGCCGCTGCAGGGATGAGAGTCTCGAATCACTCCTATGGCTATGTCACAGGTTGGTATTACGATTATGGCGCGGGCGCGTGGTATTGGTGGGGCGATGTGACGATAAGCGAGACGGAGGATTGGGCTTTCGGCTTTTACAACGAAATCACGGCGGCCTGGGACAACATCGCCTACAATGCCCCCTACTACATGACGGTGAAGTCGGCGGGAAATGACCGAGATGACGCCGGGCCGGGACCGGGCGGCGGCCACTATGTCTGGCAAAACGAACAATGGGAATGGAGCACGACGACACGCGACCAAGACGGAGGCATGGACGGCTATGATTGCATCTCGTATGTGGGAATCGCGAAGAATGTCCTTGCCGTGGGAGCGGTGCAAGACATTCCGGGAGGATATACGCAGCCCTCGGATGTGGTCATGAGTGGCTTCAGCGGTTGGGGACCTGCCGATGACGGGCGAATCAAGCCGGACATTGTGGCGAACGGAATTGCCCTCTATTCCACCGATGATGATGCAAACAATGACTATACAGCCTTGAGTGGGACTTCGATGTCCAGTCCGAATGTGTCCGGGTCGGTGGGTTTGCTAGTCCAGCACTATCAGAATACGCATGGCGGCGCGACACCTCGGGCATCCACAGTGAAAGCCATTGTCATTCATACGGCGGATGAGGCGGGAGCCAACAGCGGCCCCGATTATCGGTTCGGTTGGGGCCTGATGAATACGAGAAAAGCAGCGGATGTGATTGCCGAGGATCAAGCGAATCCACAAACCATCACTGAGGATTTTTTGAGCAATGGGCAGACCGACAGCTACGACTTTTGGAGCGACGGGTCAGAGCCCATTCGCGTGACGATTGCCTGGACGGATCCTCCGGGGACACCTCCGCCGCCGTCGCTGAATCCCACGACGCCGATACTCGTGAACGATTTAGATGTGCGATTGGTGTCGGCGAGCGGGCCGGTGACTTTCAATCCTTATGTTCTTGATCCATCCAATCCGGATAACGTTCCAGCGACGGGCGACAATTTCCGAGACAATGCCGAACAAATCTATCGGGCATCACTTGTGGCCGGACAATACACAGTGCAAGTGAGTCATAAGGGAACGCTGTCCGCCGACCAATATTATTCCCTCGTTGTAACCGGATTGGTGGGATTGGTACACGATTTGGTGATTTCCGTCAGTGGTGGCAATGCCGTTCTGAGGTGGTCTGATGCGGGTTCGTCTTACAGGATATACGGCGCCACGACACCCTTTACATCGGGGACTCTGCTCGACACGACCAGCGATACGATTTGGACAGACACGGCGACTTCAAGCAGGCTTTCACCCTATTTCTATTATGTGACGGCGCAGCAGTAAGACACGACGAAAGAAATATCCTGTCTACAGGAGGGAGGGACTATGCGTTGGATTTTGGCGCTTATATCCCTGCTGTCATTCGTGGCGCCGAGCTTTGGCCAACTCTCGGGGCCGCTAAGCGGCACTCTGGGACCGGGAATATATCATGTGGTCGGAGAAATCTCGATCAATTCGGGCGACAGTCTACGTCTGCTGCCCGGAACAACTTTCATCTTTGACGGATCGTATCGCTTCCGAATCTATGGACAACTCTTGGCGGAAGGCACGGAGAGCGATTCGATTGTCTTCACGACCTATCAGTCGGGTTCCAACCGATGGAAAGGGCTGCGCTTTGATGGTTCCAATAGTTCTGGCAGCCGACTTGCCTATTGCTTGATCGAAAAAGGCCGTGCCTACGGACCCAGTGGACTGGATTGGCAGGGTGGTGGGATCTTTTGCTACTATGCCTCCCCGACCTTCACGAATT
>JAZDIW010000275.1:0-6137 GCA_043804575.1 bacterium | reverse complement strand
CCCCATCGTTATGAACACGCAAGAGGAGCTTCGGCAGGCGTATGACGAACTCGCCCGCGGCACCTTCCTCAAGTAGGGACATGGCCTGCCATGTCCGTGAAATCACGACCGTATGGCCATGACCTGTCATGTCCGCCCAACTCTCCGGATTTTGGATTTTGGCTTTCGGATTTTCTTCGCCGCCCCGCTAAACACCCTTGCCAAGTGCCATCTTGACAAGGGCTTTCTATTTGGGTATATTGCCTACAGGGTCTGCCTTCGTGTCAGTGTATTCAGGGCTTTATTTAGGAATGAAAGGAAAGAAACAATATGCCTTCACAAACCGCTTGGCAAGTCTCCATATTGTTTCCTAAGACCGCGGTCGACGCTCTTGCGATCCTCCTGATTCTACTTGGGATTCTCGTCGCTCTCCTTTCGCTTTGGCCGAAGATAAGATCCCATGCGCTGAGGCTTTCCGGAATCGGTTTCGTCTTGTCATTGGCTCTATTCGCGAATACAGGATGGACATACTTTGCGGCAATATTCATAGTTGCAACCGTCATCACAGAGCTTGAGTTTCTTCAGAATCTTGCCGCGATCATTGCTCGCCACCCGAACTACTGGAAGTACAAGGAAAAACCCACAACGGACACTACCAAGCCCCCGGAATCGGTTGATGAACGGCGCACGGATCTTGCTGTAAAAAACTCTATGGAACTCAAGATTCTTAATACACTTTGGGTGCTGCAGGCCCACCATCATGCGGATCTGGATGCAAGTATCACTTTCACAATTCAATGGCCGCCCTCAAAATACGTTGATCCGCAGCACGCCGCGTACCTTATTGCCATAGGCAAACTTATGGAAGCCAGACTACTGGCCGTAGTAGGTGAGAACCAGCAAGTAACTCTGACGCTGGAGGGACTAAAATACTGCGCTGACCATTACAAAGAATTCCCAGCGGATCGCTGGTACTTCGAAGAAGTGCAGCTCGACCCGGACAAGCGCGTGAGATTGATAAGCAAGCTCAAGAGCATTAGCGCCTAAATTTGACTTGTGTAACCCGCATCAGTGTGATTCAGGCACTTGTCCGGAAGTTGCCAGTCGTGTGTCGCCGGAGACATTACTCGCCTATTATAAGGAGCCGCAAATGGAGGAGACTGCCAAGACGCAAACCAAGAGAATGAGGTATCTATACCTTGATGTTGTTGACTTTACGCGCGACAGGAGCGTTGAAGCCCAGACCGAGATCGTCGGGGCATTAAATGAAATTGTTCGGGGGACTGTCTATGACCTTGGCATCAAGACGGATGACATACTGTATTTCCCAACAGGGGATGGTCTGGGCATTGCCATTCTGGACGAGTCAGCTCCATTCGACATACATGCAAAGCTTGCTCTGGCACTCCTTGCAAAGATCCATCAGCGCAACCAGGCAATGCAAGACTCCATGCGGAAGTTCGATATAAGAGTCGGCATCAATGAAAACGTGGACAATCTAATCACCGATATCAATGGCCGGCCGAATGTTGCTGGAGCTGGCATCAATATGGCACAGAGAGTTATGAGCTGCGCAGACGCTCGGCAACTCTTGGTTGGGCAGATGGTCTTTGAGACTCTTACATATCGTGAACACTACATGCATGCCTTCAGAAGTTATCAGGCGCCTATCAAGCACGGACTTGTTATTCCTGTTCATCAGTTCATTGAAGAAGGGCATGAGGGCGTTTCATCTGATGTACCAATCGCATTCGCTCCTTCCGTTCAGAAGGAACGCCGGTTCACAGAACTCGAAGCGTATTATCTAGGTTTTACGATCAAGCATAGGGAGTTCATTCGCCTTCACAGCGGGATTGGTGGGAGCGCCCACGCACTTATCGTGCTCCTTCGGTTCTTAGCCGAGGACGCTGTAGAAGCGATGCATGCCACAGACTTCAGTCCTGCCACCATAAAAACATACGGAGGCGCAGACTGTACCCTTGAAGATGCGTTCAACTACTACATGTCAATCGACTTCTGGGTGTATTGTGAACTAGCTGATTATATCCGAAAGGAGCTTTCTGCCCTAGCTCCATATCTCGAGGATGATTTCCCCAAATACTTCCCTGCTACGCAGGAAGGCAAAGAGAAACTCCGCCGGGATCGTCCTGACATCTTCCGTTCGTTGGGTCTCGAAGTGACGTCTAACCATTCATCCTGAGCGGACCCGTGAAGACGTAACGGTGACTTCGCTCGGGACGGGTATCGCCCCCGCCAAACCCCACAAGGTTCTCATGTTCAACAAATCAAGTTCCGAAGGCTATAGGAAGATGCTCGACGGCGTCGAGCTGAAAGCGCCGGTGCATGGCGAGCGGACGATGCTGACCACGGTCCGGTTCGTCAAGGGAGCCGTCGTGCCGGTTCATCAGCACCCGCATGAGCAGACCGGCTACCTCGTGAGCGGCTCGCTGCGTTTTATCATCGGGGATGAAGTCTTCGACGCGCGGCCCGGCGACAGTTGGAATATTGCGTCGGGAGTGTCTCACGGCGCCGAAGCCCTCGAGGACACCGTCGTCATCGAAGTGTTCTCGCCGATTCGCGAGGATTACCTGCCCTGAGATTGTCGCGGCGGCCCGCGTCTCGCCTACCCGACCCCTTGTCAGATGAAACTTTTTCAAGGGCAATTGCGTCTCATAGAATAGCGCGCGGCGATTATGTTCTGAGACATAATCGAAGTGTCTATATGTCCTGCTTTTACGCGATGCCGTAACTCTTCCCCATAAGACTCTTGCAAATCCATGTCCAAAACCCTCCCCAAAGTCATCATTATCCTCGTCGGCGCCATCGTGCTCGTGCTGATGCTGATGGTTATGGCCCAACAAACGAGCATGGTGGCCAATTGGACCGGCTCGGGCTTCACGATGTGCAGTGTCCGGCAGGTCAATGACAGCACACTCGCCTTCTACGGCGTGGACACCGCGGATTTCATCGCTCCGCCGTACCCGAGTCCCAAAGACACCATCCTCACCATCGCCGATTCCGCCGCTTCCGAAAGGCGATGGATTGCCACGCTCGAAGTTCGCCACACACCCGGCCGCCAAGTCAAAATCACCTACCTCGACGACGGCGCTGTGCGTGAAACGACTCTTCGCACGCGAGCCGTTGAGCTCCCGCTGAAACTCAGCGTGCTGGTGCTCCAAGTGGTGTTTGTGCTCGTGGTGCTCTCGTTTTTAGGGCTGGGTTTCTGGGCTTTCTTCAAGCGGCCCGAGAGTCCGGCCGTGGGAGCACTCGCTCTTTATTGCTTCGCCATGATTAGCATCATGGGGAGGGCTCCGCTGCCGATGTATCGCGAGATGGCCTCATTTCAACTCCCCTTTGACATCAGTATCGGTTACATTCTGCGCTATGTCGGTGCTTTCTTCCCCTCATTTTGGCTGCTGCTCAATTTATACTTTCCGCGTCCTTCTCGATTGGTCACCAACTATCGCGTCCTTGCCTATGGCATCGCTTTCGTCCCGCAAATCATGTTCATTGCCGTTCGGTTCATCGCGCCGACTCTTGCTCGAAATGAGGCCATTTGGGGGCAGTATGTCGTCTTTCCGATTATCGCCGCGCAGGTTCTCTGTGGTCTCTACTTGCTTTGGCGGCACTTCCGACACGCTCAGGACAAGATAGAGAAGCGGCAAACACGGTTGGTGCTCGGGTCCGGTCTGGCGCTCATCGTCTTCTTGCTGTATGCGTTCAATCCTTTCGGAGTCCGCTCCTTCGTAACTGGAACGAGCGTGCTTGGGATACAAATCACTACTGTCGTCGTGGGTCTGTTCCTGCTTCTCTCGCCCTTCACTCTCGCTTACGCTATCGGCAAGTATCGCCTGCTCGAGCTGGAGGCGCGTCTTCGTCGCGGCACACGGAGACTGATCGCCCTTGTGCTGCTCGTCGCTGTGTTGATCGGAGTCGGCTACTTGGTCAGCGGATGGGTGAACAAATATCTTGCGCAAGGCAGCTTCCTCAGTGTCAGCGTGACTGCCGCGATGGTGCTCGTTGTTTTGCTTGGCGCGCAGCAGACGGAGAAAATTGTCGAACGGCGCATCTTCCCCGAGCGCGAACGTCTGCGTCAACTTATCAACGATTTCTTGCAGCGAACCGTGACACTCGTCGATAAGCAGAGCTTTTGGAAGCAGCTCGAAGAACGGCTGTGCGACGGGCTGATGGTGGATGCCGTCTATCCGGTCGTGCGCAAATCGAACAACGGAGTATTTCTCCTGCGCGATACCGAGGAAACTCCTTTCCATCCCGAGAGCAGTCTCGTGCGCGAGCTCGAGACGCGCCGCCGACCGCTGATGGTGGATGAAGTCGTCTGCTGCTCCGATATCGAGCTGAGTCCCGATGAATCGGAATGGCTGTCGCAAAATCGTGTGGCCTTGCTCTTGCCGATGATTGCTCACGGGAGCCTCGTCGGTTTCCTCGGATTAGGCAGCAAGACGCAGCGCGAAGATTACGCCGCCGAGGAGCTGCGCATTCTGAGCTCGCTCGCGCCGCAGGTTGCCCTTGCCAGCGACAACATGCAACTGCTCGAAGAGAACATCGAAAAACGGCGGATGGAAGAAGAACTCGCGATAGCGCGCCATGTGCAAGAGGGTTTTCTGCCGCGCGAGATTCCGCAGATTCAAGGCCTTGAGATCGCCGCTCATACGGTTTTCTGTCGCGAGATCGCCGGCGATTACTATGATGTCATTTCGCTCGAAGACGGCCGAACCGTCCTGACGATCGGCGATGTTTCGGGCAAAGGCGCCGGCGCGGCACTCATCATGGCCAATCTTCAGGCATCTTTGCACGCGCTCTGCGGCGTGGATCTTTCGCTTCCCGAAGTCATGGGGCGTATCAATCGGCTGATTCACCAGAATACGGAACCCGAGCAATTCATCACTTTCTTCGTCGGTATCTTTGAAGCGCGCGAGCGAACTCTCACCTATATCAATGCCGGTCACAATCCGCCGTTGTTGGTTCATGAAAACCGGCAGATAAGAAATCTTGAAACAGGCGGCCTCATTCTCGGTGTGTTTCCTGAGGCAACCTATGAGCAAGAGACCCTGCCGTTGTCGTCGGGCGATGTCCTGTTCTTGTACACGGACGGCGTCAGCGAGGCCATGAATGCGCAAAGCGAAGAGCTCGGCGAGCATCGTCTGCACGAGTTGGTGCGGGTACACGCGAAAGAGACTCCACACGCGATCGTCGAGCGCATCCTTGACATGGTCACTCGTCACACCGACGGTATCCCATCCAGCGACGATCTCACTTTGCTTGTAGCGAAGGTGTCGTGATGGTGCGCAATGGCGTGCTGTCCCGCGCATTGGAGCCTGCCTACCACCTGGCCGGAAGATACGCGAAACCGTAGGGACACGGCGTGCCGTGTCCGTAAAAATCACCGTCGTAGGGACATGGCCTGCCGTGTCCGCCAAAATCATCGCCGAGCAGGGTCGCCCGACCCTGCCGCAACAAACGCCTGTCACCTTGAAGGTCGCGGCTTCAAACGCCGTCAACCCCGCCAAAATGCCCTTGTTAGGCACAGTCTTGACAAGGGCTTTTTCTTTGAGTATATTGCTATCGGATTTTCGCCCAGCGTTCCCGCACGAAGCGGATTAATCAGTCACTTTCCCCCGACCGCGCGAGCCCAGCGAGATGGGTACGCGGGGGCACCTCTGATTTAAGTCGATCAGCGAAACACACAAAAAAAACACAAGAAGGGAGTGCCATGAAGCTGGTTTTCGCGATGATATTTCTTGGCTTAAGCGGTAATTCTCTCTTTGCTGAACCGAACAGCTTGGATTTGTGCCAAGTGGTTAATGCTGAACAGAAAACAACTTGGCCTGACCCGTGCGTCGAGCCGTGTATCGCTGTAGCAGCTGCGATCACCATGAACAGCCTCGAACCTCTTCGTGACCTTGATATATCATGCGTCAACAAGATTTGCGCACTCTCCGGGGGAACGGCTCTCCACGCGGCAGCAGAGCACGGCTCAGTAGAAATTGTGGCTTTTCTTATCTCAAAAGGAGCAGATCTCTCTGCCACGAATAGAGACGGCGCGACACCTCTTCATGTGGCGGCTGCAAAGGACTGTACTGCCGTTGTAGCTGCACTCCTGAAGGCTGGTGCTCCCATAGATGTTCGGTCTACTAAAA
>JAZDIW010000274.1:0-2009 GCA_043804575.1 bacterium | reverse complement strand
CGCCATCGCTTTCGTATAGGCGATTTCAGCCTGTTGAGCTGTCAGACTCTTCAGCGTCGAATCGAGCTGCAGGATGGCCTCGCCCTCCCGGAAAAAGTCACCGACAGCGCCGTAGAGTGCGAGCACTCGTCCTCCGGTCTCGGCGGATACCTGCGCCTCGTGAAGTCCGCGCAACGAACCGGTAACAGTAATCGTATCCACGGAGGAAGGCGCGTGAAGAGGGATGGTCGTCACCGCGATCGGTTGGTTGTCTCTCTCCAGTTGTCGCTCCGTGCGGGCCGCGCGCAGAAAATGCGACAGCACAACCGTCACCACGACAGCCGCGACAACAATCCAAAAGTAAAGGGCACCGCGTTTCATGGAAATCCTTCAGTAAAATCTCGTTCTCTCGTAACCTTTTTCTGCAATCGCATCCAATCAGCAAGCGGCAAATTCGCGTCTTGCCGTTTTTGGATGTTTTCTATTCTTCACTTTGCTCGGCGATGAGCAGTCCCTGCGCCCGACTGCGGCTGCACCGCATTTTGAATTCACCCGCACGCAGGGGCTCCAAGTGCACGATGGTGGTCATGAGCGGCAGGAGTGGCTCCCGAATTCCAAGATCGGGCATAAGAAACCACTCCTCTTCGGGTTCACTCTCCAGACGATGGACATGCAAGTGCAAGGGGATGCCGCTCCGAACCCGAAGCTGGAGGGGCCGAAATTCCCCCTCCAAGCTTAGCTCCGCTCGCTGCACCTGTGCTGGCCCGGGCTTGCGGAAGTAGAACCAGCCCAGGATGAGTGCGGCAAGGATAATGCCCGCAAGCACGATAACCGGGTCCTGCAACGCCTCCTCCCTCTCTCTTCGTAAGTCTCAATTATGCAGTCCATTACATTGCGATACCCGGCAGTGAAAGTAGATCTCTTATTTTACGCTCTTTCAGCCGGATTGTTGCCGAAAATGCAATCTCATGGGTGAATAACGCAATCGCAAGATAATAAGAGCGATACATTTTCTCAAGCGCCTGTGAAACGGTGCGACGGCACCCAAGTTGGCTCATCCGATGCGAGCCCTCTAATTTCTTAAATAATAACATATGATTGAAAAACGATTCTTGAAGGATGCTTCCGACATCGCCCTTTCGGCGAGTCCCTGCGCACAATTCTGTTTTTTATGAAAATGGATGATATCAAAATCCCTTGTTGAATAGGGGAGTTCTGAGGAATCCGAGATTGACCATCCGTGACGGAGATTTACTTGACAAAAAGAATGAAATTGTTTATATTTGAATACAACACAAAAAGACTACCATAGTCCTCAATCGAGCCCTCCCGTATCATGCAAGGAGTTTCGCCATGAACAAGGGGAAATTGGCATTGCTATCTCTTGTCATTCTTGTGATCGCGGTCTTGTGTGCGGCGCTCTTGGTCAGCATCGTCGGGCGAAAGCAAGAAGCGAAGTTGACCTACTTTCGGATTGTTGACATCGCCGAGGGTGAACCTGACCCCGCTATTTGGGGACAGAACTTCCCCAGACAATACGACGGCTACATCAAGACCGAAAAGACATCCGAGCTCGAGAAATATAGCCAGTACGGTCGCTATGGTGGTTCGGAGACCTTCTCCAGATTGGACAAATATCCGAGACTGCGGCGTCTCTTCGCCGGCTATGCTTTCGCCGTGGAATATCGCGAGGATGAAGGGCACGCAAAGGCTCTGCAGGATATGCTGGCCTCTAAGCGACTTGGGGATAAGAAGCCCGGCACTTGCATGACCTGCAAGAGCAGTCAGGTTCCGAAAGTGATGCAAGACTTGGGAATCGAGAAATTTTATGCGACTCCGGTAAAGGAGCTCGTTGCCAACTACGATATCAAGTATTCGATTGCCTGCGCGGATTGCCACGACGCGAAGACGATGGCGCTGCATATTTCTCGGCCGGCATTTCGAGAGGCCATGCAGGAGAGAGGCGTGGATCTAACGAAGGCCACGCGACAGGAAATGCGCACCTATGTTTGCGCTCAATGCCATGTCGA
>JAZDIW010000273.1:0-6763 GCA_043804575.1 bacterium | reverse complement strand
CGGACCAGCCGTTGTAGCGCTGCCAATTTTCGTAATCGGAGAGACGAAGACCCGCCGTCAGCAGGGGGCTGCCGAAGAAGAGCAGGAGAGAGACCGCCAGCGCGCGCCGCATGCGGAAAATGACCTTTGGAGAGATGGACTCCATCTTACTAATTTCGGGAAAAGAGCCAAGAAAGTCAAGCATCCGCTCTATATAACCGCAAGCGAACACCTGCCTCCTTCGCCTGCTTTTCCGTGGATTCTCTGGCGAGGACTGTCTTGCGGGGGAGGTGGAAACGAGAACTCTCGAGCGCATCCCGGAATTCTCAGAGGAGAATCCAGGGCGAACGGAAAGGGCGAAATGGCGAGTTGTTCATGTTTTCGAGCGGACCGGATTCGGTAGGAAGACACCCCTTCCGACTTTCCCTATTGAAGTAAGGGAAGGGTTTGCGTGTCCCCCTACTTCAGTAGAGGGACGACAGGGGGTTCTCCTATCGTTTGCCCTCCCTGTGCTGCGGGATGTTTCTTAAGATACGGCGTATTCCGAGGGATTTAGAAATTCGTTTCGGCGGCACGGAGAAGTTGACGGCGCGCCAGATGCTCCAGCCAGTGCGTCACCACACTTCGCGCGCGCACCGATTTCGGTGTTGTTTGGTCGTGGAGTCCGGCGATAAGGGAATCAATTCCCGCAGTCTTCTCTTGGAGCGAGTGGGCTGTCGGTTTCCCGGCCGAAGCCAGAGCGGCCTCCATCGCATGTTCCATTCGACTTCTCCAGTCCGCAAAGAACTCGCTGCACCACGCAGACCAGCTTGTCTCGATGACGCCGGAAGTCAGAGCGATTGCCTGCTCGAGCTCTCGCCGTCGTTCCTCTTCTTGTCGCGGCGATTGTCCTCCAATCCTCTTCATCAGGAGTCCCCGGTCTTTCTTCTTCGTGAAGATGTCGCGCTCGCGGAAAGCCGTATCCAATTTCCCCGCGAGGTCACTTGCCGTCCAGGTCACATGGTTCTGTGCCAGGCCTACCTTTGGAATATCGAGCTTCGCCGCCAGCGCGCCGAGTCCCTCGATGAATTCCGCCAGTCGGTCAAGCGCAAAGCTCTCCAGTCTCGACCGCAGCGTTCCCAGCGCGATGGCTTGAAGAAAAGAACTTGTCGCAAGCTCCTTTCCTTTGACAAGTTTTTCCATGGCGGCGGTTTTCGTCGCTTGCTGCAAGTGGCTCTCGGTTTGATTGCGAAAGCCGTGAAGCCAACTGTGGCGATACTGCGAGAGGAAATGTTCGATGCGCTTCCCTTGCGCCATTTGCTGCTCGAGCAACTTCTGAAGTTCTTCGCGCTGGCGCTGGAGAGAAGCGTGACAGCGATCCCGAAGCCATTGCCAGCTTGCCGTCTCCCGTACGCTCTGCTGTGTTGGGACCGTCTCGATGAGTGCACCTACTTCGCTGTCGAGGCGCGCCACGGTCTCATCATTTTGCAGCTCGTGCTCGTGAATTTCCCATCGCCGCTGGCTCAGCTCGCGCAAAACAGCCACAAGCTGCGCAGGGGTTTCCTCCAAGACGATAACCGCTCCATGCTGTCGCGTAAGAAGGCCGACGCCCATCGGCGTTTCCCAAAGAGCGCCGAAGCATGCCGGCCAGGGTATCCAGAGAAGTCTCCATGCACAGGGCTCTTCCGTGCGAATCGTCTGACAAATCCGGACAATGTCCCCACCCGAGACACCTCGTTTCAGAAAGGCGGCCAGTGCCGCGTCCGATAGTCGCCGCTTCGAATCCTGAAAGTGCACGGCATAGGAATCATGCGGGCCCGTGCGCACTTCCCAGACGATTGCGGAGGCGGTGAGCTCCGGAAAAGTCACGGGAAACGAGAGTAGTCGTGCGAAGCGCTCGGCTGACTTGGAATCTGCCCCGAAGAGAGCGAGTGCGGGAGGAGCCGATTGTTCTCTCGTGTAGCTTTCCAATTCCGGCAGCGCACAACCCACCTTTCGGCTTTGCTGCAGAAGCTCTTCCACATGGGGATGGACACTATGAACCGCCCGTCTCTCGGCATAGCTCGAAAGTGCCGCAAGCCATCGGGCTGCCTTCTGTGCCGATTTGGCAAATGGCGTCGGTCTCATTATCCGGCTCTTCTCATCGAAAGGATTCCATGAAACTATCTCACGATTACTACTCTCAGCCTGCTCCCCCATCCTCTTTCAGGTAGGGGGAAAGATGGAGTCTCCCCCCGTTTATGGAATGCGCCCCTTGTTTTGGACAGGGGTGAACTCAGGTTGCGAACGGCGTACCAAAATGCCTTCCTATCGTTATCTGGACTATGGGACAGGCGGTGCGAGCGGACCTTGCGTCACATAATAGAGCAGCAGTTGCAGCAGGAGTCCGAAGCCCACGAGAGCAAAAAGCCAATAGGTGCCCTTGCGCCATTCTCTTCGTTCTTCGTCGAGGCGCGCCAGCAGCTCGGACTTCATGACCGATTGATGATCCGAAAGCGCCCTTTCCATGAATTCAAATTTGCTGGCCGTGAAATCCATGAGTTCGCGCTGAAGAGTCGCCAGCGCGCTCTTCTGCAGCTGCTCGACATCCGCGTGCACTTGGCTGAGTGCGCTCGTCACTTCGCGGAATCCCGCCGTCATGCGCTGCGCAAGCTCCGCTGTTTGAACGCCCTGCTCTTGCATCAGTTCCGCCAGTGACGCCCGGGCCTGCTTCAAGGTGTCGCCGACAGCCTGCAAGGACTTCTCCAAATCGTCGGCGACTCGGCGCACGCCGCCGATTTCACCTAATTGCCTCTCGAGCCTTCGCTCCAAAAGCGGAAAGATCTTCTTCAGCGCCTCTTCACTGCTTCGCAGGTAATCGAACTCCTCGCGAGCAACTTTCAGAAGACTCTTGCAGTCGGCGGAGATACTGCTGAGTGCAAGCTCATCGCTCTTATGAAGCGATTCGAGCAGGTTGGCGTAGCGCTCCACCGTCTGCGCCACGGAGGAAATCTGCTGCAAGAATCGGTCATAGCCCGTATCAATGACTTGGCGAAGCCGCTCTTGGGTCTCGCCGTAGGCGTGATTGACCGCCTCTTTGAGAATTCGAGGGTGGGCCTCTTGAGCGGCGCGGACTTGAGAGAGCCCTTCCGAAACCTGATGAAACTCGGCCTGCAGAGCTTCCGCTCTCTCGTCTCGCGATTGAGTCTCCTTGGCAAAATTCTCTGAAAGCTGTCCGAGCTGCCCTCGGATTTCCTCGAGTTGACCCAGAGTCGCCGTTATCTGATGGAACTTCTCCATCCATTGCTTGTTCCATGCGCGTGAGAAACGGTCCAGCAGCGCTTCGAACTCGGCCTGGCTCGCCTTGAAATCTGTCTGCAGAGTCTCTTGAATTGTCTGAAAAGCCCCCGCTATGCGCTTGCCGGAATCCGAGCTCTCTCGATGCGCTTTGTCTATGGCCGCGAGGGCTGCTCCCTGTGCCGCTGCAATCCGCGCCTCCAATTTCTCATAGTGCGCGGCCTCTGCCGCCGTGTGCTGCGTGAATTCCTTCTTCTGCTGGGACGCGATTTCGCGAATGGATTTCTCAGCGCTTTCCTGAGTTTTGCCGACGAGCTGTTCCAGATGCGAAAAGGATTGGCGCGCCGCCGTAAAAGACTCCTGAGCTCGCTTCTCTTGCGCGGCGGTCTCTTCTGCCAGCCGCGCCGTCACGGCTCCAAGTGCGTCTCGAAGTTTCGTCCAATCCTTCGTGTAGTTGGCTCGAAACTCCGCGAGTCTCTGCGCCATACGGCCCTCGACAGCCGAGAGCTCGCCGCGCAGATTTCCCACGGGAAACGGAGGCTCGCTTCGCCCCTTGGCTCCGGCCTTCTTTCTCTCCGCAGAGCCTGCCGCTTGGTCTGCAAGGGGTTGCACTCGAGTGAAGAGCGGTGCAAGCATCACCTCGACATCCGCTCGAATCTGAGGCCCGATGCCATTGACGATCTCTCGCAGAATCGTCGAGAGCCGCTCCAAGCGATGCTCTTCGGATTGCTGCAAATTGGAAAGACCCTCGCGCAGCGACCCATGAATCCGTTCCCATTCGACATCGAGGGCGTGCCGGGTTGCTTCATAGAATTCATGCGACTTCGCCTCCGTCGGTTGCGAAATCACAACCGCATCGCCCTGCGGCATCTCGACCGCACCGTGCAGCCCTGAGAGCCTCTGTTCGACTTCAGAAAGCGCCGTCTTCAAGGTTTCGCAGCTCGCCGTCGCGGATTCCTCCGCACGCTCCGCCTCACGGCGCAGAGCTTGAGAGAGTTCCTCGTGCGTTTGCAGCAGCCCCGCCAACGCTTCGCCTGCAAAACCCTGCAACTGCGCCATGTGCTGCGTCAGCTGCTGCTCCATGTCCTTGACATTCGTCAGAAGCCGTGTGCCCGCCGGAGCAAAAACATCCCGCAAGCGCTCGACCCCATGCGCGATTCGCTCGAGGGTCTCTTGGCTTTGGGATAGATCCTCGAAAACCTTGCGGAGCTCCGCGATTTCTTCGCGAAAGGCGGGAATGAATTTCTGACTGGTCAGTTCTTCGGACAGGGTCTCGAGAAACTCCCGCAGCGGTTCAAGAAGCTCATGCGTCTCTGGGTCAGTTGCCATCGTTTCCTCCGTACTCATCGCCCCACACAATGCAAGCATGGGGCCATTCGGTCACAGGTTCGGGCGTTGTCCCAAAATCTGAACCGGATTCCGTGTCATATTCACGGCATCCCTGTAGCACCGCACCGTGCCTATCAACCGCGTAGTGCCGGACGGCAGTCCGCTCTGTAGTGCTGGGTAGTGCCGGACGGCAGTCCGCTCTCTATGTTGTTTGCAGAGGGATTAGCCTATCCGCTTGCGAAAGCGGAGCAGCGCCAAGGAGAAAATGGCGACCCCAAAGACAGCCAGTGCGAGAATCTCTCCGGCAAGGTCGTGAAGGCCGCTGTTTTTGAGGAAGATGGCGCGGATAATGGTCATGAAGTAGCGAAGAGGATTCAGGTAGGTGATAAGCTGAACGGCTGAGGGCATATTCTCAATCGGAGTAAAAAAGCCTGACATCAGCATTCCAAAAACCATGAAAAACCAGGCAAAGAAGAGAGCCTGCTGCTGAGTGCCGGAAATCGTGGAAATAAAGAGCCCCGTGCCCAGTGTCGTCAGAAGAAAGAGCGACGCGGTGCCGCCCAAAAGAAGAAGACTTCCCCGAAAGGGAATCCCGAACCAGAGTGTGCCGACGAGCAGCGCCACCGACATCTCCACAAACGCAATCACGACAAAGGGCAGCGTCTTTCCCAGAAGGAAGTGAGATTTCGAGAGCGGCGTTACCATCAGCTGCTCGAGAGTGCCGAGCTCTTTCTCGCGAACAATTCCAAGGGCTGTCAGAAGCGTCGTGATTACTGTGAGCAACACAACCACAATTCCCGGCACCATATAATAGACCGAAACGAGTTCGGGATTGTAATAGGCCTGAGCACGGAGACTGACCTGATGCATGGTTTTTCGAAGCGCAGGCTGCGTGGCCAACTTTCGTTCCAATTCATCTGTCCAAAACCGCCGGAGGACTCCCTGCGTGTATCCCACGGCAATCCCGGCAATATTCGGATTCTGTGCATCGGCGATCAGTTCCAGATCCACCCCTGTGCCAGACTGAATGTCGCGCGCGAAATGCGACGGGATTCTCAGCACAACATCGACCTGCCCTTTTCCCAAGAGTGTCGCGGCCTCAGCCTCCCTTGCTGTTGAAGGCCGGAAATAGTCCGAAGCAAAGAACCTGCTGACCAGGCCGCGAGAGAGCACGGAGCGATCCTCGTCAAACACGGCCAGGCGGACATGTTTCACATCCATGGTAATGGCATAACCGAGAATGAGAAGCTGAATCACCGGCACAACGAAAATGATCATCACCATCTCTCGCTGGCGAAATACTTGCCGAAACTCTTTCCGCAATAAATGTTTCAGCACGCCTCAGCCCACCTTCACTTTGAAATTCTTCACGGCAACCGCCAGCAGAACGGTTCCGATGGCCGCCAGAGCCAGCGCCTGCACAGCGAGAATCGAAACTCCGGCGCCCTTTAAAAGAATTCCCCGAATGATTTGCAGGTAGTAGGTGGCGGGGATAATGCTCGAGAGAAACTGATGCAGCCGCGGCATGCTGGCAACAGGAAAGATGAATCCCGACAGCATGACCGAGGGCAGGATCGTCAAGACCAGTGCGAGCATCATGGCAAATTGCTGCGTTCGGGCAAAGGTGGAGATTAGAAGTCCCAACGCCAGACAGGGATAGAGATAAATCAGCGTGCCCAGAAGAAGCAACGCCGGTGAGCCTTGAAAGGGCACTCCGAAAATGAGCAATCCCGCGGCAAGAATCAGCAATCCGTCCAAAAGGGCCAGAGCGATATAGGGAATGATTTTTCCGATGATAATCTCCATCGGATGAACGGGCGCGGCGAGGAGCTGCTCCAGCGTGCCCGTTTCCTTCTCGCGGGCGATGGCAAGGGAAGTCAGAAGTGCCGAGATCATCATCAGAATAATCGCGGCAAGACCCGGAACAATGAAATTGGCCGACTCCAAAGATTCATTATACCAGAAGCGCGGGCGCACTTCCACGAGAGCCTGCGATCCACGAGGCGCCAAATCCGCGCTGAAGTTCATCAGAACCGCCTCGCTGTAGTGCAGGATGGTCTGTCCCACATTGCCGTCTGAGCCGTCCACAATCACCTGCACCGGCGTTTCAAATTGCGTGGCAATGGACTGCCCAAATCCCCGCGGAATCACCAAGCCCCCTTTGATTTCCCCCGCGCGAAAGAGACGCTCGAAATCATCT
>JAZDIW010000272.1:0-2606 GCA_043804575.1 bacterium | reverse complement strand
CGAGGGCGGCTTGCATCACGGCTTCACGCTTCCGAGTGCGAGGCTTGCGTTGCTTGTGGACCATGACATCTTCGGGCGCCGTCGCCGTCGGCGCCGCTTCATGAAGTTCAAGAATGTTGTGCCGTTGCGCGGGCTGGACGCCTTGCAGGTGGGAGACTATGTCGTTCACATAGATTATGGCATCGGCCGATATTTGGGGCTGGAAAAGATTGCGGTGGGCGGCGTGTCTCGCGAGCGGCTGAAGATAGAATACAAAGACGGCGTGCTGCTCTATGTGAAGCTCGAGAATCTGGCCCAAATTCAGAAATATGCGGGACGCGAAGGATTTCAGCCGCCGCTTTCCCGTATCGGCGGGCGCGACTGGATGGAGCTGCGTCGCCGAACGAAGCAATCGCTGAAGTCCATTGCCGAGGAGCTGATTCGGCTTTATGCTCACCGCAAGACGGACAGAGGCTTCCCGATGGGCCCGGACACGACTTGGCAGCGCGAAATGGAAGCGGCGTTCCCCTATGAGGATACGCCCGACCAGCTTCAGGCCGCCGAAGAGGTCAAACGGGACATGGAAAAATCCGTTCCCATGGATCGGTTGGTTTGCGGCGATGTGGGGTATGGCAAGACGGAAGTCGCCATGCGTGCTTCGTTCAAGGCGGTGATGGAGGGCAAGCAGGTAGCCGTTCTCGTGCCCACCACGGTGCTGGCGCAGCAGCATTTCCGCGTTTTTCGGGAGCGGTTCAAGACCTGGCCTATTCAGGTGGAAGTGCTGTCGCGATTCCGCACCCCAAAGGAAACGCGCCGTGTTCTCCAGCGAATAGCCGAAGCCCAGGTGGATGTCCTTGTCGGCACACATCGCCTTCTCTCCAAAGATGTGCAATTCAAAGAATTAGGGCTGCTCATCATTGATGAAGAGCACCGGTTTGGCGTTGTCCAGAAGGAGAAGCTGAAATCCCTGAAAATGAATGTGGATGTTCTGGCGCTTTCCGCAACGCCCATTCCGCGCACGCTTCACATGGCCCTTATGGGCGCGCGCGACATGTCGCATATTGCGACGGCGCCGCCGGGCCGCCTGCCGATCGAAACGGATATTATTCCGTGGTCCGAGGCTCTGATTCGAGATGCGATTCTCTATGAGCTTCAGCGCGGCGGTCAAGTCTTCTTCATTCACAATCGGATTCAATCCATCGAGTCCATCCACCGACTGCTTCGGCGGCTTCTGCCCGCCGTGCGCTTTGCGGTCGCGCACGGCCAAATGGCGGAGACGGCGCTCTCTCGCGTCATGATTGACTTTCTCGAAGGGCGTTATGATGTGCTGATTTCGACGATGATTGTCGAGTCCGGGCTGGACCTGCCGAATGTCAATACGATGATTGTGAACCGGGCCGACCGCTTTGGCTTGGCGCAGCTTTATCAACTTCGCGGGCGGATTGGGCGCAGTTCGCGCAAGGCGTATGCCTATTTCTTGGTGCCGCCGCGTTTCGAAATGAGTCGCACGGCGACGCAGCGCCTTTCTACGCTGGCCAGCTTCGATTCCCTCGGAGCGGGATTTCAAGTCGCCATGCGGGATTTGGAGATTCGTGGCGCGGGAAATCTTTTGGGGCGCGAACAATCCGGCTACATCAACGCGGTGGGTTTCGAGCTCTATCAGCAGCTCATCGAAGAAGCGGTCGAAGAAGTACATCAAGAGGAACTCGGCCAGACCCCCGAGAAGGAGCCGAAGGAAAAGCGCGAATTGAAATTGGAATTCGGCATGGATGCTTTCTTCCCCGAAGACTATATGCCCGAAGGAGGTCAGCGCCTCAATTTCTATCGCGAACTCGTCCACGCCAAAGAGCTCTCGGGCATTGACAAGCTCGAAGAGGAGATTCGGGATTGTTTTGGCCGATGTCCCCCTCCGGCCCAGACTCTCTTTGCCATGGCGCGGATGCGGCTGTTGGGCGAGCGCCTTGGAGCCGCCCGAATCGCCTTGCAAGATGGCAGCCTGACTGTGGAGTTCGCGGCGAACAGCGAGAATGGTCGGGATGTCAAGGATTTGGTGCGGAGAATCTGCAAGTATCCTGTCGAGTTTTCGGCCTATGACCAATTGGTCGTCTGCTTGCCACTTCCCAATCATCTGCAAGGAGAAGACTTGTTGAATCATCTGGTCGGATTTCTGTTGGATTTGGCGGAAGTGCCAAAGTAGATTGAAGGAGCTCATTTGCTCACAGACTCTATTATCATAGTGCGTGAATTACGCTCGAGGAAGTAGATGGACGCAAAGATAGAGAAACTTGAACCATATGATGCTTCCCGGTATGATCCAATCGACCTTGACAGGTTGGTTGTTTACGCGGCAATGACGCTAGAAAACCTCGGGATAGAACTCTCACTTGAGAACATAATAGTGGGTGCGTTCAAGCTTTTCCCCCAGAAATTCTCGTTAGCGGGCTATCCCGAAATTCCCGACGCCACACGTGTCGAAAAGTGTTTGTGGCGGTGTAAAGGAGATAAGAGACAATGGATAGGTGGTAAAACTCGACATGGGTATTTGGTTACTGACAAGACTAGAATCATCGCAGCCCAAACGGAAGCCCAATTATCTACTCTTATCTTAGGAAAGAAGAAGGCTTTAT
>JAZDIW010000271.1:0-8108 GCA_043804575.1 bacterium | reverse complement strand
GCACCTTGGGGGGGAGTTGACGGCACGGCGAACCGCGAGAGTTCGACCTGCCTGTCCTTTTCATTTTTCACCTCCCGCCGATGTGGAGTCCGGCCCGCAGGGGCCGGACTCCCCGCGGTGTCAAGCGCATTCCCTTTCAGGATCTCAAACCCATAACTCGTTTTACGGAGGCTAAATCTATGTTAATCCATGGGTCTAAACAGTGGATGAGGCTACTCCTGTGCGCCATTTTGGTATTTGCCATCGGTGCCATGCCCACGAACGCCCAGGAAAAGACCAAGATTGCAGGGAAGATGACAATCACCCGGCCGGAACGACCGACACTTGATGTCGGAGACACGCCAGGCCATCAGCTTGCGATGGCTCAGGAGAAGGGGACAAATAGTAGCACCGGCGAGCACAAGTTCATGGACAACGCCGAAGTTGTCAATCTTTCCTTTAGCGACCTTGCGCAAGGAAACGGCCCTCATCAGGGCTACATGAGAGTTTGGCAAATGGCCGACACGGTCTTCATCAAATGGCAAGGGGAAGTCACCACTACTCTTTCTGCAGAGAAGACCCCCGTGACGACATTTCAAGGTGCATGGTTCTACACAAAGGGAACGGGTCAGTTTCAGAACATCGAAGGGAGGGGCACCTTCAAGGGAAAGTTCACATCGGAGACGGAACACACAGTAGACTGGGAGGGCGAATACTTCATTAAAAAATGAGGAAAGGGCCTCACCTCTGAACCTGCGAAAACGAATGTTTTGGAGCACATAGCTTCTCTCTGCCCTCGGTTCATCCCCACCTAACCGAGGAGGCAAATCCCCCCTTGGCTCCTCTTCCCCCAAAGGGCCTATGGGCGGGCAGCAGCCCCCGCGCAATGCGGGGGTTTTCTTTTTGATTGAAAACGCCAAAATCTTTTCTATATTATGAACATGGAGCCCGGGCGTGCCCCTTTACTTGCGCCCAAACCTTTAAGAGACCCTATTTAACGCTTGCCGAAAAACGATAGAATCATCTCGCTTTCCGCATTGCGCCGTTTGCTCATTTGGTATCGAAAGCACAAGCGACCGTTGCCGTGGCGCGATTTGTCTGATCCTTATGCGATTTGGGTCTCGGAGGTCATGTTACAGCAGACGCGAGTGGAGACCGTCATACCTTATTTCGGGCGATGGATGCGCCGGTTTCCAACTGTCAAAGCACTTGCCAATGCGTCCATGGATGAAGTGTTGAAGGTTTGGGAGGGCTGCGGTTACTACGCGCGAGCACGCAATCTGCACCGCGCCGGCCGACTTATCGTTCGCAGCGGTGGAGGCACATTGCCCGCGCGAGCCTCCGACCTCAAAAAACTTCCCGGAATCGGCCCCTATACGGCTGCGGCTATTGCATCCATCGCTTTCGGAGAGACTGTACCGGTTCTGGATGGAAATGTTCAGCGCGTCCTCTGCCGGCTGCTGGCCGAGCGGCGAACGCTTCAGTTTGCCGCCACACAGAAGCGGTTGCGGAAAGCAGCCAATGGCATCATGTCGTCCCTTACTCCGCGGATCGGGATACCCGGAGAGCTGAACCAAGCGCTCATGGAGCTTGGAGCGACCGTTTGCACGGTCAGGCACCCGCAGTGTTCCGTCTGCCCGCTGAAATTATCCTGTCGGGCGCGGGCGAAATTTGATGATCCATCTGTCTTGCCGCTTCGACGGAAATCACCTCCTCTGCCGCATCATCATGTCACTGCAGCCATCATCAGGCGCCGTGGCAAGGTTCTCATCACTCAGAGAAAGCCGGACGGTTTCTTGGGAGGTCTTTGGGAATTTCCCGGCGGAACACAAGAAAAGGGAGAGTCGCTCGAAGGCTGTCTGAAACGGGAGATACGCGAGGAATTGGGTGTGGACATCGAGGTCGGCGAGCTCTTTGCAACGGTGAAGCATGCCTACTCTCATTTCCGTATTACCTTGCACGCGTTTCTCTGTTCGTTGCGCCGTGGGCGAATCCGCAAGTTAGGTGTCGCCGATTATCGCTGGGTTCTACCGCAAGAACTGCAGAACTTCGCTTTTCCGAAAGCTGACCGAGTCATCATCCAGAACCTTATGGCTAACTGAGAAATTCAGGTGATAAACTCGAGAGAATTGGAAATCCTGCGCCGTTTCTTCCAAAGCCGCTCTGATTCACGAGCCGCGCATACCCTGCTGCGTTTTCCTGATGCCGTCGCTTTTTGCGACGACTGGACAGAGCCCCGCGTCGCGTCCATCGCGTGGAAGGATCATCTGGTCTTGGCCGGGGACGCCAATTCGGACGGCTGGATTGAATTTGTCACCTCGCTCGATTTTCGCGGCTTCATTCAAGCTCCCGAGGACTTTTTGCCGGGAATGAGGCATGTGGCTCCAGACCTCGCCGTCTGGCCGCGAATCAGCTTTCTTCTGAACGGTTCGCCCAAGCAAGTGCCCTATCCTGCAAACGCTCGAATCCGGCAAGTGCGCGCCGGCGATGCACCCGCCTTGGAGCAAATCGGGCAATCTTGGGTGTGGCAATATTGGGAAGACGCTGAAGACTTCTGTCAAACGGCGACGGCATGCGTGGCTGAGGTCGGAAATATCGCTGTCAGTGTCGTTTCAATTTTTAACGAGCATGAGGGCCATACCGACCTCGCCGTGGCAACCCATCCATCCTTTCGACGAAAGGGATTTGCCACCGCCGCGGCACATGCGCTTTGTACGCAGCTTGTGTCGGAAGATAAAATCCCCATTTGGAACACATCACCTGACAACATTGCCAGTAGCACGATACCGCGCAAATTGGGCTTCACCGAGATTCCCGCCAATCCGATGTATGTCATGAATCGAGAAATCCCTCCAAGTACATAAGAATATGAGGTGCATTCCTATGCTGAAAAGACGATATTCCTGGCGCCGCTTTCTTGGGCTTGTGCTGATTGCCTTGGGTCTGGCGGCGTGTTATACGAATCCTGAAACCGGGCGCCGTGGGCTCGCGCTTTTTTCGCCACAGGAAGAAGCGGCTCTCGGCCTTCAGGCCTTCACGGAAATCAAGAACGAAACGCCCATCTCGACTGACCCGGAACAAAACGCCCAAACGCAGCGCGTCGGTCAGAAAATATCCTCCGTGGTTCAGTTGCCAAGTGCGCAATGGGAATTTGTCGTCTTCCAGAAAGACGACACGCCCAATGCTTTTTGTCTGCCCGGAGGCAAGGTCGGCATCTACACCGGCATTTTGCCCATCACACAGAATGATAACGGTGTGGCTGTGGTAATGGGACATGAAGTTGCCCATGCTGTGGCGCGGCACGGAGGCGAGCGCATGAGCGAGCAACTGCTGATTGCTTTGGGTGGTGTGGGGCTGGCCGTGGCGCTGAGAGAAAAACCCCAAGAGACACAGGCCCTTGCCATGGTGGCCTACGGAGTGACGACGACGGTCGGTCGAATTCTCCCTCACAGCCGCCGTCAGGAGCTCGAGGCGGATTATATGGGCCTGAAATTCATGGCGAAGGCGGGCTACGATCCACACGGAGCCGTTGATTTCTGGCGCCGCTTCAAAGCATACAGCGACAAGCAGGGTGGCAGGCCGCCAGAATTTCTCTCGACGCACCCGCTCGACAACCGCCGCATCCGCGAGCTCGAAAAGCGCATGCCCGAAGCGATGGAAATTTATCGTCAGAGCGCAGGGTAGTCTTTTCACTTAGAGTCCGCCGAGGCAAGTCGCCTGACCTGCGCAAAATCCGCCGAACCAGGTTCTCAACCTGGCCGGAACAGTGCGGCATCGGCTGCTTGCGGCCAACCCAAGCGGCGCCCGAGGTGCAGCCGCACACACTTCCTGCGAATTTCGTACGGAATCAAGATAGGAGGGTTAAGCATGACACGCTTCTTGTTTCTTATGGTTCTCCTGATTGCATTTGCGCATGAGAGCTCTGCGGTTCAGGTAGATGGCTATTGCTATCTCGAAGGTCAAAGTGACCACTCAGGGACCAAAGTGAGATTCGTTGCTGTCAGCCCGTCGGCTGTCACGGATTCCACCTACACAGAGGCCTCGGGTTACTTCAGCATTGACCTTGTGATGGGGGTCTATGATGTGGAATTTACTCACGCCGGTTTTCAGGCGTGCACAGTGGAAGACCAAGTGTTTACAATAAACACGACTATGTCGCCAGTAGCTCTACAGGGCCTCCCCCTCTCGGGCTCCTTAAGTGGAGTTGTTGGGCCAGGATATTATCATGTTGTGTCAAACATATCAATCATATCCGGCGACAGTCTCGGAATTCAGCCTGGGACGACCTTCTTGTTTGACGGGCCTTATTCGTTCAGCATCTACGGAACCCTCTTGGCTGCAGGGACGGAAAGCGATTCTATCCTTTTCACGACGGATACCCTGACGAACCCAGACCGCTGGCGTGGTCTGCGATTCCACTCAGGCAGTTCAGGGAGTATGCTTGCCTACTGTCTCATCGAGCATGGTTTGGCGGTCGGCGATTGGCAGTGTAACCGTGGCGGCGGCGTTTATTGCGACAGTTCTTCCCCTGCTTTCACACATTGCAGAATTAGCAACAACTTGGTCACAGCCGCCGGTACCAACGCCCACTGCCATGGCGGTGGGGTGTGTTGTGATTATTATTCTTCGCCGACCTTCACGAGTTGCGCCATCACCTGCAACTCAACAACTGAGGCTGGCGGCGGGGTGTATTGCGACTTCCGGTCTTCGCCGACCTTCTCAAATTGCACCATTAGCGACAACTCGGCAGCAGACACCGGCGTCCACTCTTACCCCTATGGCGGCGGGATATATTGTTACGACTTGTCTTCGCCAAATTTCACCAATTGCGCTATCACGGGCAATTCGACGACAGCTGGCGCCGCCGGCTACTCCTTGGGTGGTGGGGTGTATTGCGGGTCTTCTTCTTCGCCGACCTTCACGAATTGTACCTTCAGAGGCAATTCGACGACATCCGGCGCTGCTGGCTACTCCCTTGGTGGTGGGGTGTATTGCGGGTCTTCTTTGTTGACCTTGACGAATTGCACCTTCAGCGGCAACTCGACAACAGGCGGCTCGTGGATCGGTGGAGGCGCGGTGTATTGCATCGGTTCTTCGCCGATTCTTATGAATTGCACTATCAGTGGCAACTCCACAAGTGGGTTGGGGGGTGGGGTGTATTGTCGGGAATCCTCGCCAATTTTCAAGTGCACTATCATTGCTTTTTCGGAAGGTTCGGGAATCTATTTCCACAGTAGCCCAGAAAGCCAGCTTGATTACTGCGACATATTTGGAAATACGGGCGGCGACATTGCCTTCGAAGGCGGCGATCCATTGCACGGGCCAGCCGCTATTGGCCAATTATTTTTGACTAATGCTAACGGGGACTCGTGCGACCTATATTATAACATCTTCCTTGACCCAATGTTTGTGAATGCTTCAGCCGAGGACTTCCGCCTTTGGACAAACTCACCCTGCATTGATGCTGGAGACCCGAATTTGCCGCTTGATCCCGACGGCACGGTCACTGATATTGGCGCTTTTTACTATGACCAACGATACCATCCGCCATCCCCTTTCAGCTTGCTCTCGCCCCACTGGGGCGACACCTGCTGGACTCTCGACACGATATTGATCTGGCAGGCGGCGATAGATCCCGACTCGGGTGACATCGTCACCTACGAGGTTTGGCTGGATACGCTTGCGAGTTTTTCGACGGCTTGGCAAATCGCGTCGGCGCATTTCGACACGGTTTTCTCTTTGGAGGGACTTGACGATGACCATACATACTACTGGACAGTTCATGCTTCGGATTTGAACTCACCCGGAACTTGGGCGGATGATACGCTGATGTTCCGTACATACTTGCCCGAGCCGCCCGAGAGTTTTGCGCTTGCTTTGCCGGAGAATGGTGATACGGTCTTTACCGCGACGCCGACCTTGCGATGGCGCAAGGCTTTTGATCCTGACCCGGGCGATGAAATTCAGTACCATTTGATGTGGTCGTATGAGGGGGATTTTTCAGTCTATGAAGATACGACGCTTTCGGATACCAGCTTTGCTTTTCCGCCAGGTCTTCTGTTAAGCAGAGGGACTTCCACTGGAAAAGAGAGAATGCCATTGCGGGTCTGGACACCCACAACGGCGAAGAAATTCCGAGCGTTAGACGAAGTGGAAGATGATTCCACAGTCTACTGGAAAGTCGAGGCATCAGACCGGTTTGGTTTCTCGGTCTTATGCGAGCCGGAAGAGGGTTGGTGTTTTCATGTCTATATCGAGCAGCCGCCCAACGCCTTCAATCTGCTCTCTCCTGCTAATGGCGACACGCTGGATAGCTTGGCAGTAGAATTGATCTGGGAAACGAGCGGTGACCCCGACCCAGGAGATAGTGTTGCCTTCTTTCGGGTCTATTTGGCTTTTGATTCCACTTTCAGCACAGACTTGGATAGTCAGGATGTGAGCACAACCGCGTTAGTCTGGGATGAGCTGGTTGATGGCGAGAGTTACTGGTGGAAGGTGAAGGCCTTCGATACTCATGGAAACGAGACATTGTCTGACGAGACTCGGAGTTTTCACATCCAGTCTTCACAAATATCAGGCGAAGAGGTCCTCCTTCCGACAGCTTATGCCCTCCATCCGAACTGGCCGAATCCGTTCAATTCATCAACAATGATTCGCTATGATGTGCCGCAAGCAGGCAAAGTGAGCCTGACGATTTACAGTCTATTGGGGCAACGAGTGGCGACGCTTTATGACAGTTGGCAAGCTGCGGGCTCTCATACGATTTCATGGGATGTCGCGGATTTGCCTTCGGGTGTTTATTTCTGCCGGATGCAAGCAGCGGGATTCATGCAGACGCGGAAGATGTTGCTGGTGAAATAGGATTTCGGGCAGGTCAGGGGACCTGCCTCGGCGAAAATAGGGATCGGCGAATCCGTTTCGCGAAAGAAAGAAACATGGAAAAGATTTTCTCCTTGCTTGGCATTCCGGTTCTCATCGCCGTTGCATGGCTTGTCCTTTCGACGGATCGGCGCCGTTTTCCCTGGCGAACTGTGTTGTGGGGTGTTGGACTTCAGCTCAGCTTTGCCGTGCTCATTCTGTGGACACCGTGGGGACGCGATGTTTTTGAATGGTTGGGGCGGATGGTTACGCTTTTCTTGGGCTTCAGCCAGGAAGGTGCTGAATTTCTCTTCGGCAATATTGTGAAAGACGAGTTCCGCGAGACATTTGGTTTTCAATTCGCTTTTGCGATTCTGCCTACCATCATTTTCGTTGGCAGTGCGATGAGCATCGGTTATCACCTCGGAATCATGCAGCGCGTTGTGCGCGCTGTCGCTTGGGTCATGACGAAGACCATGGGCACTTCGGGAGCGGAATCGCTTTCCTGCGCGTCCAATATTTTCGTGGGGCA
Source organism: bacterium (assembly GCA_043804575.1). GTDB lineage: Bacteria > Electryoneota > RPQS01 > RPQS01 > DYHQ01 > JAZDIW01. The sequence continues at coordinate 739 of JAZDIW010000271.1, read as the reverse complement.
GACGGAAGCACCGCTTGTCGTGCGTCCATTTCTCGAAACGCTCACGCGCAGCGAACTCATGGCCGTGATGGCGGGAGGTTTTGCCAGTATTGCAGGGGGCGTGATGGCCGGATATATCTTGCTCGGTATTCCGGCAAAGCATCTTCTGGCGGCGTCCATGATGTCGGCACCGGCGGCACTGGTTTTTGCCAAAATCATGGTTCCCGAGCGCGGAAAGCCTCTCACCGCCGGCATTGTGCAAATGCCTGAAATGCCCAAGAGCACCAATGTGATTGATGCGGCGGCGGCCGGCGCGCGCGACGGCCTGAAGCTCGCCGCAAATGTGGCCGCGATGCTGCTCGCCTTCATTGCTCTCATTGCCTTGATCAACGCCATTCTTGGTTGGGCCTCCGGCAAATTTTTTGATTTGGGTTTCATCTATTTCCCCTCCAGCCTGCGTGATATTTTTTCCGTGATATTTTCGCCTGTGGCGATGGTCGTGGGTGTGCCGTGGAAGGACGCCCCCGAATTCGGGTATCTGATTGGCACACAAATCTCGGTCAACGAGTTCGTCGCTTACATCGAGCTCTCGAAGATGATTCAAGCGGGAGCGATATCCGAGCGCACGATCACTCTGGCTACCTACGCTCTCTGCGGCTTCTGCAATTTCTCTTCGATTGCGATTCAGATCGGCGGCATTTCGGGTCTGGCGCCCGAGCGGCGGCCTGAACTTGCCGAGCTGGGTTTGCGCGCGATGTTC
>JAZDIW010000270.1:0-2058 GCA_043804575.1 bacterium | reverse complement strand
GAGCTTGAAAATGTTGAAAAGGGTTTCGCGGAAGAATTTTGATTAACAGCTGTTTTCTATAAGGCCTGCGCTTCAAATGCGCGGGCCTTTTTTTAGTGCGCTCGGCAGGGCGCACTCGCTTGAAGGTGACCACGCCACTCGACGTGGCGTGAAAGTCCTTTCCGCACCCGACAGGGGGAAGCGGTAGCCGGACGGCAAGGGTGTCCGTCGTGAGGCGGAATCTGAAGGAAGCCGCAGGCAAAGCGCTGGTCCGACGAACAGGAATTGTATAGAGGCGGCTGTGCGGGATGAGGCGGCTAATATCGCTAAAGTCCAGTACCTGTACGGAACGCACAGACGTAAATGCAACGGACATAAGCGTGAAGGCGGGAGCGCATTACCCGGGGAGATCTGGCATCTTGCTTAAATGCTACTCTCGTTGCGAGGCGAGAGGATGAGATGCCAGAAGTCAGCAGAGGGCATAGTAGGTTGCTCGACCCAACTGAAGGCCCGAACATGCAGACAGGGAGAAGGACTCGAATCTCGATGAGTGAAAGAGACGCAGACAAGCGAGCTGAGACGCTCAAGCGAATTGCGGGAGGCGGTGGACGGAATCCACTCTGGCCCGCAGCGAGCGCGTCAAACACTCCGGCGAAGCGAGACAAACCAACTCCGAAGGCGACAAATCTGATGGAAGCGGTGGTCGAACGCGAGAACATGTGGAAGGCCTTGCAACGAGTGGAGCGCAACAAGGGAGCCGCCGGAGTTGATGGGATGGCGGTGAGCGAGCTGCGCGAATATTTGAGAAAGCAATGGCCGGGAATCAAGGAGGAGCTTCTGGCGGGGAGATATCAGCCGCAACCGGTGCTTCGGGTAGAAATACCGAAGATGGGTGGAGGAGTGCGAAAGCTTGGCATTCCGACAGCAGTTGATCGGCTCATCCAGCAAGCGATTCTGCAGGTGCTGAGTCCAATAGTTGATCCCACATTTTCGACATCGAGCTATGGATTTCGTCCGGGGCGCAGCGCACACGATGCAGTGCGCGTTGCTCGCGGGCATGTGGCCGAAGGGCGACGATGGGTGGTCGATCTGGACTTGGAAAAGTTCTTTGACCGGGTCAACCATGATGTACTGATGTCTCGGGTGTCGAGAAGAATAGCCGATGCAGCACTGCTTCGGACGATTCGGCGATATCTGACATCTGGCGTGATGGTGAACGGGATGGAAGAGGCAACGAGCGAGGGTACGCCGCAAGGCGGGCCGCTGTCTCCGCTGCTGTCGAACATCCTGCTCGATGATCTGGACAAAGAACTTGAACGACGAGGCCATAAGTTTTGTCGATATGCCGACGACTGCAATGTGTATGTGCGATCGAGGGCATCGGGAGAACGGGTGAAGAAAAGTCTCACACGATTTCTGGAGAAGAAGCTGCGATTGAAAGTGAACGAACAGAAGAGCGCAGTGGATCGGCCATGGAACCGGAAATTTCTGGGCTACACGATGACGTGGCACCGAGTGCCGCGTCTGAAAGTGGCAGCGGAATCAGTGAAGCGCATGAAGGAAGGATTGCGGCAACTCTTTCGCGAAGGACGCGGGAGAAACGTCGGGCGCTTTATTCGTGAGAACTTAAGTCCGCGACTTCGGGGATGGGCCCAATACTTTCGAATGTCGGAGGTAAAGGGAATCTTCGAAGAACTGGACGGATGGCTTCGGCGGAAACTTCGTTGTATTCTGTGGCGGCAATGGAAGCGAGCGTGGACAAGATACCAGCGACTTATGTCAGCTGGCCTTGATCCAGAGCGAGCGAGACGTGGCGCATGGAATGGGCGGGGCTCCTGGTGGAACGCGGGTGCGCCTCATATGAATGAGGCGTATCCGAAGCGATTCTTTGATGTATGTGGGCTCGTGTCACTGCTTGAAGAAGTGCGTCGTTTTGAAGTGACTGTATGAACCGCCGTATACGGAACCGTACGTACGGTGGTGTGAGAGGACGGTCTCGGGTGCTTCAACTCACCCGAGACCTCCTACTCGATTTTTTTCCCCAACGCATGATGGAGCATTTTTTTTCTTAAACAAAGC
>JAZDIW010000269.1:0-2237 GCA_043804575.1 bacterium | reverse complement strand
TTGAAAAGGTCCGGGTGCAGGTCACCGATGGTCCGCCGGAGCCAGACATAGAAGAAGTCGCTCAAGACTGCGTAGCCGATGTTGTCATAGTAGGGCGGATCGGTGCTGACGAGCAATCCCCGCACATCGTTCCATGAACTTGCGGCATCAATTTGCCTTCCTGTCCCTTTCCTGCCTGCAGACTTCCCGATCACCTCGATGCATTCCGCGACATAATCGCTGCACGTACTCCAAGCACCCACGGAGTCGCCAAGAATGTTCGCTTCGGCGAAGTCCCATGTCATGGGAATCGCCTGTCGGCCAAACAGATTCATGACTTTCTGGTTACCTGCGGTCCATCGGCATAATGAGTTGTTAAAGTCAGAACATCGATCCACAGCCAGCGCCAGAAAAGTCGTGACCGTCTTCGCATATTCTCCGGCCACGGAAGCCGAAAACCCGGCATTCTGAGCGTCCTTGAGTACGTCCCTGCGTATTTCCTTCACCAAGTCACTCAATGTGACCATGGCGGTGAGCTGCCGAGGGGTGAAAATGTCGCTGAACTTCGGCAAACCGTAAAGAGGAGGGGAGAACCAGCGTCTATCGTTCGTCATCTCCTGTTCGATGGCCGGAACTTCAGGACGATCCACATTGGGATAGACGGCCGCGTCACTGGGAAGGTAAATCCTTCCACGGCCGACATCCGCAACAACGGCAAAAGGAATTTCTTGCACACCATGCTGCATTGCCGCATTTCGCACTTGGGCCTTCGCGATAGTCTGAGCACAAAACAAACAACGAGCGCCCTTCCCACTTGTCGTTTCTTTCTCAGCATCGCCGTCGTCACGAATTGCGAAGGAGACGGCTTTGTCTTTCAGCAAGGGCTTCGCATGAATGTAGTGCGGCTTCTTCCGGCATAGCCAAAAAGAACGAACCAGCGGAGCGCGAGCAGAACATGCGGGATTCGGACACCGGATGGTCCTTGCCCACAACCAGGCGATGACGTTCGTCTCCCGGCTGCCATATTCCTTCGGCAGTCTCACCTTGGGATAGAGATGGCCAATTTTCTGGAGGGCACGCTTACGAATGATTCGACCGTAGTAGCGGACGTCCTCCGCCAGACCCCTCGCACCTTTCCACTCAGACTTGCGCAGAACATCCTCGCGGGCCTCCGGATTGACCGGAGGATGGTCAATCCATTGAGGGACGAGCTCCAAATTGCACTTGTTGAGAAGAACTGCCACCGGATTCAGGTCGGCGGCATGGGCCTCGAACCCGAGCCGCGCCGCTTCCAGGGGGATGGATCCGCCGCCGGAAAACGGGTCCAGTACCGGCGGCAGTTTCCCATTGCAATGCTTGAGCATCTCCGAACGGGCCTTGGCATAGACCTCCGGATGTTCGTGCATCTTCTTTTGCATCAACTGACGCAGGATGCCGAATAGCCGCTCACGTTCCGCGCTTTGCGCCTCCTCGGTCGGATATCGCTCTGGATTCGATGAGGGATCGTCCACCACCGAGGCAAAGAGTACCGCCCGCGCGGTCGGCAGCGGCAGCCGCGCCCACCAGTGGTGGATGCCCTTGGGGTGCGGTCCGATTCCCGGCATCTTGTCATACGCCGATGCGTCATTAATCTCCGGCAGCGGCAGAGCCACTTCGATCAGTTTTTTCTTTCCTTCCTGCCCCTTCATCCTTTCGCCTTCCTGGGTATGCGCGCCGTAAAGAGGTTTCGTTCGTGGTCCGATTCCAGCTCCAGATCCGGGACGGCGGCCAGCGCACGCAGGATCCCCGTCCCGATGCCCCGATAGGGCAATTCCTTGGTTGCGAAAGAGGCAATAAGAGGGTTGCGAATATTGGATACGCCGTTTCGGATGTTTTCAACGGTTAGATTGTTCGGCAGAGCCCCCGGGCTGATTAACTCGATGCGATTGTCGAACAGCATGACCCGCCACGGCGCGGAGATGAAGTAGTCGCGATGCAACAGCATATTGACCACGAGTTCTTCCAAAGCGGCCGGCGGCACTTCCAGATCCCCTTCCGTATTGAAACCTTTTTCGCCCTGAAGTCGCTGGAGATTGCGAGAGAGAAAAGACATCGTCCCCTCGTGCAAATCTTGCAGACATCCTTCGATGTCTTGGCTGTCGCGGTACTTGTCGCCGGCAGGGTCGGTCCCTACGAAGGAGACAGCCTTGACGACGAAGGCGGGACGGTACCGCTGTGGATTGCGGCCGAAGACCATAAGACCGGCGAGATTGAGTGTC
>JAZDIW010000268.1:0-3350 GCA_043804575.1 bacterium | reverse complement strand
CGCCAAGGACTGATTGGCTTTCATTCACTCGCCGCTTCGATGGGAGGAGGAGACGATCGCGCCAAAGGCCTCTCGGAGGTGGGGAAGAAATTAATGCAGTCGGCCGCAGAGCGCCATGCCGTTCCTTTCCTCTCAGAACCTGATCTTCGTCGTTCCATTCGGAGGCGAATCGAGCTCTATGAGGAAGCAGCGAAGGGGGAGCGAATCAAAGCCTATGTGAATATCGGCGGCGGTCTGGCAAGTCTGGGGCATGCCGAAAACGGGGCATTGATCCCCAGTGGATTCAATCGGCATCTGCCGCTGAGAAACTACCCCGCCGAAGGTGTGATTCACTACTTTGCTCATCAAGGGATTCCCGTTCTGAATCTCAATGATATTCCCCGCCTGGCGCGAGACCATGGATTGGGGCCCGCGAGTATCCGTTTGCCGGAAGTTGGGAATGGGGCGGTTTTCATCGAGGAGCGCTACAACCTAAAGCTCGCCGGTATCGCTGCCGCGGTGATTTTCTTGCTCATGTTCGCCGTCATCAAGCTCGACGCGCACATGTTCCGTTTGAAGGAAGAGGGAGTGGATCCGGACACTCTGATGTAGAGGGCGAGACTCCTGCGGCGTGAATGACAGAAATAAAGACCTGTGAGTAGGATTATGGCGAAATATCTTGTCCGATGTTCATGCATCGCACTTCTCTTGGGTTTGACTATCGCGGCGGGAGCAAAAGTTCGATGGCGGACCGTTGCCCCGCAGAGGTTCGATCGAAAGGTCACTCTTCGGATCTCCGAGAAGAACCGCACCTATTATCTCCTTCGCAAGGACTGCGAGATCGAAGTGCGCCTCACCGGTCCGACCAAACTGCGCGTCATTTCCCGAGCGGAGATTCCATCCTCGAAGAAGCAATCGCGCTACACCTACCTGGTTCGTCGCGATGACGGCAAGCCCGTGGAATTCAGTCGGCGCGGCAAAGTATCCGCCGAAGCTCGACCGGCGCGCAACGGCTCCACGAAATTGTCCGCCGGTGAGAAACATGTTCTGAATGTGCCCGCGGGTTCTCACAGTTACACTTTTCGACTCCCGGAGAAGAGTTCGGATCGTCTCTTCCTTCGTTTCCACCAGCTGGAGGGGGATCTCGGTGCTCCGACCCAAGTCGTGGCCATGACGCCCCAACTATGGACGAAATCGGTGGATCTGGTGGTCCGCGAGGAGACCACAACCTACTACCGTCTGGGAGAGGAAAACGAAATCGCTCTTCGATTGATTGGCCCGGCGAAGCTCAAAGTCCTGGCTCGCCTCGAGTTTCATCCCGATATGCAAGGGCAGCAAGATTTCCGATTGCAGGTCCTGGAGGATGGACTGATCAAAGCCACCTATCCCCTTTCGACAACCGAATCGGATGTCTGTCAATATCTGGAGACTTCAACCCTTGTTCCCGCGAAAGCGGAGATTTTCTACCTGGATATTCCCCAAGGAGAGCATGACTATCGCTTTGTCTTACTAGACGGTAATCATACAGTGCTTCTGAAATTCCTGTTGCCTAAGAAGGATTTGGGTGGCGAACAGTGAGTCTTCGGGTACTCTTGGGATTTCTTGCCGCTTTGCTTCTGTGCGCTTCCCTGCCCGGGAATGCTCGGGAGAAAACCGCGTATCCTTTTTCGGCGGAGTGGTCCTTGACGGTTCAGCTTCAGGGCGCTTATCTGGACAACATTCTGCGTCTCTCCGAAGCGGATGTCGAGCGCTTTCAGCACGGCCCACAGCCCTTCGAAACGCCTCTAAAAACCTATGACGACTGGAAAAACGAGCTCACGCTTCAACCCCGATTCGCGCTTCGCCTGCCATCGCGCCAGCGACTCAATGCGATTTACTCCTTCAAGTTGGCCCAACATGCGCGGAACGGTTTCCTGGACTATCAGACGCATACGCTCAACCTCTATCTGCGCCCTTCGTCCGTCCGATACCCTTGGGTGTTGAACTTCCGAGTCTTCACGATTCCGTCCTATTATCTCCGCAGCCACTATGACCGCGATATGCGGGAATTTCATGCGGCACGCTTTCAGAATTGGCAGTATCGCTTCGCACCGCGCTTTCGTTTTTGGAAGCCTCTCTGGATTGAGCTTCGGGCCGAATTCGAGACCCTGTACTACAGTTCCAAATTCACCGAATATGATTGCGAGACAAGCACCTGGGGCATTGGAGGGGACTATAACGGTCTTCGACCCTTTACTTTTACAGGATACTATCTAAGGAATCGCTGCGACAATATCGGCTATCGCCAAATCGGTTCGGTGCAAGCAGGCCTGTTGGATATGCCCGGAGTGGATACGGAGTACGGAGATGCCACCTATGAGGAAGACGAAGTGCAGGCCGAAGTCACTGGACAAATTGGGGAGGTTCGGGGCATTCCTCTAAGCGCGAGCTTAGGCGGGCAGGTTCGCCGACGGGTCTACACGACCGGTAATTCACTCGAGGTGGATCCCTTTCACCGCGGGCGCCTGGATGTGCGCTGGAAAATTGCGCCGTCCGTGGCCGCGTCAATTTCCGACCATGCCACCATTGAGATCGGCTATGCGCATGAGGAGAGAGAGACGATCAGCGATGTATCGAGAGTGGAGGATGTCAAGAACTTCCGAATCAACCAGGCCTTTGTCGCCATAGAGTACCGATTCAAATAAAATCCTGCAAAGTGGCCATCGATGGAAAAGCCCGCGAATTCGTGGGCTTTTCCATTTTGGTGAAAACCCGGACAGCGCACCGGAGTCCGGGCGTGTTGCCCAAATCGTTGAGGACGCAAGAAACTCGCCGTGGTGGGTCTCCAGACCCGCCCGGCGAAGCTCAAAGTGCGGCAAAGTTTCTCATTTTCGCCCAATTCCGGCCAGGCCCATGAACCTGGCTCGGCAAAAGAATGCTTTGGTCAACAAATCCGTCGGCGGGTGTCACACCACCTTGCCGTGGATGGATTTCCGGGCAGGCCCGTGAACCTGTGGCTCGGCCAGAGATTCATTGCCATAGCGGGTGTGTCACCCGCCCGGCGCGAGGCAACGAGCCTACCTTCTGTAAACGGCATTACAGTGAGTCTCAAGAATACCCCGGGGTGAATCCCCCGCCTCGGAACGTGTTTCACATGCCCGGCCAAGCTCACCATCGGCTAGGCAGGCGATAACGGCTGCCGCCGCGATAGGAACTTCTCCTCAAGAGCCCTTTGATTTCAAAAGGGCCTGCAACATCTGCCTAGTCTAGTGATGCAGAATTAGTGCAACTAAAGTTAGGTTCGGACGGTTCATCTTCCAGAGAGGAGGGTGAACACGATGCGAAAAGCGCCCGTTATTGAGTTGACGGACGATCAGCGCAAGCAGTTGAAC
>JAZDIW010000267.1:0-12055 GCA_043804575.1 bacterium | reverse complement strand
GGAAATGCAGGAGGTACGAGCACGGCTTCGGCCCCCCCATGTTGTCCAAAAAAGTGAGAGCCATTTTAATGTCGCCATGAATTTCCTGACGAGGGAAGTGGGTTTGCCTGAAGAAGAAGCATTGAAAATGGTGGAACAGGAAGCTCTTTTTCCCGAGCTTCTTCCGGGATTTGAAATTTGGAACTATTGGGGAGAGGGAGTTTTCGGCACCTTTATTACTCAAGGTTCGGCCAAGATCAGTCCGAACGAAGTGATGCGCATCTCGAAGCGCAAAATTGACCAGGAACGCCACACTCTCATTGAAGCCCGCAACCGCGCTCAGGAAGATGTGGCCGAATTGGAGACGCGCCGCACCGAGTTAGGAACACAAATCGAAAAGCTCGAGACGGAGCGCGCGCAGGCGCTGGCGCAAATCGCCCTCATGGCCGAGCAGAATGCCGAATTGGCCAGACAACTCAATTCGATCATTTATCAAGTCGCGTTGCTCTCGACCTTTGACAAGCAAGGGGTTTTGGACAAACCGACACTTGGGAAGTGGCGAGTGGTGGATCTGGAGAAGATGACGGATACGAAGTCCCTTGACCTGCGCAAGGGGCGGGAGATTGCCTTTTCGGCGGCCGATGTGGGTCTTTCCAAGCTCTCGAAGGTGCTCATTTTTCCTCGCTATTTCGTCGAAGGAACGGATTATCGAATCGATCTGGCCGAAGACCGGAAATCCGGTAAAGTAACTTTCCTGAAGCCCGACCGCTTTCAACTGGTGAAACTCGCCGTGGCCCTCGACTGAGATTCTTTCATGAAGGGTAGAAGAAACCCACGCGGACGATGAAAAGAAAAGCATCCCATTCAAAAACGCGGCAGGCGGAATCAATGGAGCATAGGCCGAGCCCGGCACTCCTTGTCGGCGGCCTTTTCTTGCTTGTATTGGCGCTGCTTGTTTTTCTATCACTGACAAGCTACGACCCGGCGGATTGGCCGATGGGGCCTTTTAATCGGCCGGTTTCCAATTGGATCGGTGGTCTTGGCGCTGTCATCGCCTGGCTTCTCGGGCCGCTTCTTGTCGGGCGTTGGGCGGCATTCGGCTTTGTTCTTCTTTTTGCGATTTGGGGCTGGATGCTCTTGCGTCGAGGAGATTGGCATCGTCCGCTTTGGCTCTCTCTTTGGGTGATTCTTCTGGGACTCTGGGTTTCCGCGACTCTGGGATTGGCTTGTTCACTTTGGCCGGGTTGGGTCGAAGCGGATTATGGGGATATCGCAGGCTGGTTCGGTCTCTGGGCTACAGGAAAGGGCACCTACTGGTTTGGCGTCACGGGACTGACGATTGTTTTGCTGACACTTTTTTTGGCGGGCCTCACGCTCTCCGTGGCGCGCTTTGCAGGGTGGCTCCAGCATCGAGTGGACAAAACAACAGAGCGCATGACGGGTCTTCGTGGCTCGATTACAAAAAGGGCTGTTCCGGAAAGCATGGAGAGTCTCTCCGGTCTCGAAGCGGAAGAGCCTGCTGCAGGGCAAAAGAGAGCCTTGCGCAAAAAGCCGCCGACGGAGAAGCCCAAACCGGCGGCGGATCTGAAGGCTGCCAGTGTCTCCGGTTATGTGTTTCCCTCGATTGAACTCTTCGACTCTCCGAGCGCCGAAGCGGATGTCACGATTACGGCACAGGAGATTGACGAAAACGCAAGGCTTCTCGAAGAGAGTCTGGCGCAATTCGGGGTGTCGGCGAAAGTCGTGCGCGTCAATCCGGGGCCCGTGATTACGCGCTATGATTTGGAGCCCGCTGCCGGTGTAAAAATCAGCCGCATCGAGTCTCTGGCGGACGATTTAGCATTGGCCCTGCGTGCGCGTGGACTTCGCATTTTGGCGCCGATTCCCGGTGAAGCCGCCGTCGGAATCGAAATCGCCAATCCCAAACCTGCCACGGTCACTTTCCGCGAAATTGCCGAGTCGGAAGCGTTTCAGAGCTCCGAGTCCAAGCTGACTCTCGTTCTGGGCCGCACGACTTCCGGCGATGTCTTCGTGACGGATTTGGCACGCATGCCTCATCTTCTCATCGCCGGAACGACAGGCTCCGGGAAATCGGTCTGTATCAACACGCTCATCGCTTCGATTTTGCTGCGAGCGGCTCCCGACGAGGTGCAATTCGTGCTCATTGACCCGAAAAAGCTCGAGCTTGCGCCTTACAATGAACTGCGGAATCATCATGTTACTCATCGCGCAGATTTGAGCGAATATGTTCTGACGCGCCCGGACGAAGCCGTGAAGGCGTTGCGCAGCGTTTTGGTCGAAATGGAACGACGCTATGATTTGCTGGCGGAAAAGGGCGCGCGCCACATTGATGAATACAACGAAGAGACACTCCGTAGCGGCGACGGTCAGCGATTGCCGTATCTGGTGATTGTGATTGATGAGCTCGCTGATCTCATGGTGACCGCGGCAAAAGAGGTCGAGGAGCCTATTGCTCGTTTGGCTCAGCTCGCGCGGGCCGTCGGGATTCATCTGGTTGTCGCGACTCAGAGGCCTTCCGTGGATGTGATCACGGGCGTCATCAAGGCGAATTTTCCCGCGCGCATTGCTTTTCGCGTTGCGATGAAAGTGGATTCGCGCACGATTCTCGATATGAACGGCGCCGAGACACTTTTGGGGCGTGGGGATATGCTTTTCCAGCACCCCGAAGAGTCGAATCCCGTGCGTCTTCAGGGTGCTCTCATCACTCGCCAGGAGATAGACCGCCTGATTGCCCATATTCGAAAGCAGCCTATGCCCGCAGGGAAATTGACGCTTCCCTTGGAGCCGGAGGCTGACAGCCCGGAACTCAGCCTCGCCGAAGGAGGGCGCGACCCGCTCTTTTTGGATGCGGCCAAAATCGTGGTTCGCACAGGTCAAGGGTCGGTCTCCATTCTTCAGCGCCGTCTGAAAGTAGGCTACAGTCGCGCCGCTCGCCTGATTGACCAGCTCGAACAAGCGGGCATCGTCGGGCCTTTCGACGGCTCGAAGGCGCGCGCCGTTCTCGTGGATGAGCACTATTTTGATAATCTCTCGGATTGACCTCACCACTAACACTGCTTTGTGAATGTCCCTTTGGATTCGACATGGCATCGTGATTTCGCCGGGTGAAAGGCCGCGAGTCCTTTCGCCCGGGCGCGTGCTCGTTGAAGGCGAACAAATCGCACGAGTCGAGGCGGATGTTGATAATGTGCCATCAAATGATGCCGAGATGATAGATGCTTCCGGCTGCGTCGTCTTTCCTGGTCAAGTTCTTCTTCATACGCATTGCTATGGGTATCCGGCCCGTGGCATGCCGCCGCTCGCGGCAGCGCCGCACGCTTTCCTCGATATTCTGCGCCGAGTTTGGTGGCCTCTCGACCGCGCATTGACGCTTCCCGCTATAGCCCTCGCCGCTCGTCTCTATCTATGGGAACTCCTGCGCCATGGGATTACCTGCGCTTTTGACCATCACGCAAGCTACGGCGCTATTCAAGGCAGCCTGAATGAAATTGCCAACGCGTTTGCGGAAGTGGGTCTGCGAGGCAGCACCTGTTTTGAGGTTTCTCGCCGCTGCGGCACAAGAGCAGCGGAGGAAGCCCTCGAGGAGAATCTGAGGCACATTCGCGAGGTCGCTCCTCGCTTTGGCCTTGCGCCTTTCATCGGATTGCATGCGTCCTTCACGCTGTCCGAATCCATTTTTTCTCGAATCGCTACCTTGAGCAGAGAACTTGGCGTCGGCGTACATGCGCATCTTTGTGAAGGATTAACGGATCGCCGCCTGTCGGGCGTGTCTCCTGTGCGACGCTTTTTGCACTTTGGACTTTTGAATCGGAAATCCATTTTTGCACATGGTGTGGATCTGCGTCCTGTCGAGTGCGGACTTCTCGCGGAGTCCGGCGCGGCACTCGTTTTGAATCCCCGCTCCAATTTGAAAAATTCCGTCGGTATGCCCGATATCCGAAGTCTCACTGAAACGGGAGTCCGTTTGGGATTCGGAAACGACGGTTTCGGTGCAAGCCTATGCGCCGAGGCACAAACGGCGTTGGGCACTTTTGCCACAAGTGCCGAAGACCCGGGGTTCGGTTGGAATCAGCTTCAGGATATTCTTTTCAAGAACAATCCGGAAATCGCGGGATGGTTTTTGGGAAAGAGACTCGGAGTCATCGAGCCGGAAGCTGCCGCAGATATTGCGATTTTTCCTTATTATCCTCCGACTCCAGTTGAAGTCTCGAATATCTTCTCGCATTATCTTTTCGGTTTTGGGGTAGTGCCTGCACGAGATGTGATTATTGCTGGGAAAGTGCGACTTCGGCAAAGCCTTCCTGTGGATTTTCATCCGGAGGAATGGGCGGCGCAGGCGCGGCATGTTTTCCCGGGAGTATGGCAGAAACGCTCGCTTCGAGGTTTCCGTGTCCGCTGAATGGCTGAATCCCCGCTTTGTTGCCGCTCGCTGCGTTACATGCGCAAGAGAATGGCCGCCGCCAGACTTTCCCTTCACTTGTCCGTATTGCGGCCCGCTCATGGGGACGATGGACATCATCTATGATTTCCGAAAGCTGCGAGCCGAATTGCCTTCTGGGCCGTTCGCGCGCGACCTTTGGGAGTGGAAAGACTTTTTGCCTGTCGAGCCACCCGAAAGCGTTCGGATTTTGCCTGTCGGAGCGACGCCGCTGATTTCAAGCGATGAGTTGGCTGCCAAAGTGGGAGTGAAGCAGCTCTGGCTCAAAGATGATAGACTTAATCCTTCCGCTTCGCTGAAGGATCGTGCGTCGGCTTTGGCTTTGGCTCACGCCATTCATGTGAATGCCGCGGTCATCGCTGCCGCATCTACGGGCAATGCGGCTTCCTCACTGGCCACATTGGCCGCCGCGTGCAAAATGAGGGTTGTCCTCTTTGTTCCCGAAGCAGCGCCCGAGGCAAAATTGGCGCAGCTTCTTTTGCATGGCGCACATGTCCTTCGCATTCAAGGCACCTATGATGATGCCTTCGATTTGTGCGCGGAAGTTTGCCGAAAGCGCGGCTGGTATTCACGAAATACGGCCACGAATCCGATGCTCGCCGAAGGGAAGAAGACGGTCGTCCTCGAATCCATCAGCCAATTGGAGGGCGAAGTACCTGATGTGGTCATGGTGCCTGTGGGCGACGGGTGCATTTTGGCAGGCGCGCACAAGGCATTTCTTGACCTTAAGGATGCCGGATTTGTCCGCAAGATACCAAGGCTTTTTGGAGTTCAAGCTTCCGGCGCATCGCTGCTGGTGGAAGCGAGCAAGAAGACGAATCCTTTTCCCGTGAAGGCATCCGTTTCGACTTTCGCCGATTCCATCCGTGTGGGTCTTCCTCGCGACCAAGTAAAGGCTTTGCGAGCGATTCGAGACGCTTCCGGGGAATGGGTGGCCGTCAGCGATGATGCGATTCGCAGCGCCATGAGATTGCTCGCGCAAACCGTCGGAATGTTTGCCGAGCCTGCCGGAGCCGCGGCGCTTGCGGGTCTGATGGAGGCACGCGAGCGAGGACTTATTCATGAAAAAGAGACGGCTCTCGTGCTCGTCACGGGCCATGGGCTGAAAGATGTGAAAGCCGCTCTGTCGGCTGCACCGGTAGCACCTCAGGCTGTTGCTCCGACTTTGGAGGCCGTGGAAACAGCGCTCGAAACGGAAATCAAACACAATTCGTGAATTGAAGGAGCTTTCATAATTGAATTGGGCACGAAACAAAAATATCGCGAATTCGATCTTTGAGACGATAGGTTTTTCGCCGCTTTTGCGGCTCCAGAAAATCCCAAAGGCGGAAAAGATTCAGACGGAAATCCTCGTGAAACTGGACTACTTTAATCCGTCGGGGAGCCTCAAAGATCGCATTTATTACAATATGTTCAAGAAGGCGAATGAGCGAGGCGAGCTCAAGCCCGGAATGACCGTGCTCGAATGTTCGACAGGCAATGCGGGAATCAGTTGTTCCTTCGTCGCGGCGGCCTTGGGGTATTCATGCATTATCGTGATGCCCACCGGTATGAGCGAAGAGCGCAAGAAAACCGACATCGCCTATGGCGCGAAGCTTATCGAAACGCCCGGTGGCGAGTCCGATGTGGATTTGGCTCTCGAACGCGTTCGCCAAATGCAGGACGCCGAGCCGACCAAATATTGGGTGCCCGCGCAATTCTCGAATCCGGATAATGTCGAGGCTCACTACCTGACGACCGGCCCGGAAATCTTTGAGCAATGCGAAGAAAGAGCGGAGTGTTTCATCGCCACTCAAGGCACGGGCGGAACGATTACAGGCGTGGGGCGCTATCTTCGGGAACGCGAGCCGGGTGTGAAACTCTATGCGATTGAACCGGCGGAATGCCCGCTTCTTTCCCGTCGTGAATGGGGCCCGCATGGCATAGAAGGCATCGGAGACGGTTTCGTGCCAGAGGATTTGGATGTGAGTCTTCTAAATGGAATCATCACGACCAAAACTGACGAGGCGGTGAAGATGGCGCAAAGGCTGGCTCGTGAAGAAGCGATTTTCTGCGGCATTTCGTCCGGTTCAAATGTTTTGGCCGCGATTGGTCTGGCGAAGCGACATCCGGAAATCAAGCGTATCGTGACGATGATTAACGATAACGGCCAGCGCTATTTTTCCACGCCACTATGTGGAGTTAAGAAAGAGTTCGAGGTGCCCGAGCGCGAGCATCCCATGGATGACTACACCATTGCAGAACTCGACCGCTATCAAAGCCGATGGGAAATTATCAATGTTTGATTTTCACCGTGTAAATCAATGGGCGGAATCTCAACACGATGCCTGCGCAATATTTCTTGCGGATTTGATTGCGATACCTTCTATCTCAAGAAATGAAGGACGAGTGATTCAGCGCGTCGCAGATGAGATGAAGGCGGTGGGGTTCGACTCGGTGGAGATTGATGATTTTGGCAATTGCATAGGACGTATCGGCAATGGCGGCCATGTCATCGCGTTCGATGCGCATGTGGATACCGTAGATGTGGGAGCGCCCGAGCTCTGGGGTGGACGCAACTCTTTTGAGCCTCGAATAGAAAACGGAATTCTATACGGCCGAGGTGCCGCGGATCAGAAAGGCGGCATGGCGGCGCTTGTCTATGCGGGAAAGGGAATTCGAGAGTTGAATCTCGAAGGCGATTGGCAATTCGTCGTGGTTGGCTCGGTCTCGGAAGAGGATTGCGACGGTCTTTGCTGGCAGTATCTGGTGCGCGAGCGAATCGTTCAGCCGGAGGTTGTTGTCTTGACGGAACCGACGGAGCTTTCGATTTATCGGGGTCAGCGCGGGCGCATGGAAATCGAAGTCAGCACTTCGGGCATCTCGTGTCATGGGAGCGCGCCCGAATGCGGCGATAATGCGATTTACAAAATGGCGCCGATAGTCAAAGATATTGAACGCCTAAACGGCAGCCTTGATACAGATAGCTTTCTCGGCAAGGGCACGGTGACGATTAGTGAAATTCGTTCGACATCCCCGTCGCTTTGTGCCGTAGCGGATAGCTGCATAATTCATCTCGACCGCCGTTTGACCGCAGGCGAAACGAAAGAGCTTGCCTTGGAGCAAATTCGCATGCTTGCCTCCGTGAAACAGGTACAGGCGGAGGTTCGGCTTTTGGACTATCGCTTGCCCACTTGGCGGGGAATGGTCTATCCCACCGAAAGCTATTTCCCTGCGTGGACGACACCCGAAGATTCGCGCGCGATTCGCTGCGCATGTGTGGCACATGAAAAGCTGTTCGGCAAACCTGCGAGATTGGGTTGCTGGGCTTTTTCGACAAATGGCGTGGCAACGGCAGGACTCTTGGGAATTCCCACGATTGGCTTCGGCCCGGCAAGTGAAGCACATGCTCACGCACCAACCGATCAGATTCCCCTATGCCACTTGCCGCACGCTGTCGCTTTCTACATGGCCTATCCGGATGCATACATTTCCGCAATTCAACGCTGAAAAGCTGAAGGTATCTTAGACCATACCCCCCTTTCATCCCCCCGTGAACGGAGGGAGACTACGGATTCCCCCTTGCTCGCGGGGGATAGGGGGTCAAAACTGAGACATCGATTGTGAGATAGCTTTCTCTAAGAAAAACAATCTGCCCATACAATGACTATGACTCTGCCTATTCCATCCTCTCTGAATGGTCGCGATTTCATCACGACGCAAGAATGGAGTCTTGAGGAAATCGAATTGGCGCTGCAGACGGCCGTTCTTTTGAAGAAACTCAAGAAAGAAGGTCGGCCGCATCGCTGGCTCTCCGACAAAACCCTTTTCCTTTTCTTTTTCGACAAATCCACGCGCACGCGCAACTCGATGGAAGCGGGCATCACGCAGCTCGGCGGCCATGCTCATTTTATCTCGGCGGAGACTTCTCAAGCGGCGCATGGTGAAAGTCCCAAAGACATGGGGATTATTCTCGCTTCCTATGGTCACGGCATCGCAATTCGCCATGACCTTGTGCCGGGCGAAGGGAATTCGTATATGCGAGAAGTGGCGAAGTGGGCTGATGTGCCGGTGATGAATTTGCAATGCGACATTGATCATCCCTTTCAGATGTTAGCCGATTTGATGACGATGCGCGAAGAATTCGGCGACGACCTTCGTGGAAGAAAGATCGCGGTTTCTTGGGCCTATGCGCCGTCGTATGCGAAGCCTCTTTCCGTGCCTCAGGGACTGATCTCTCTATTGACACGATTCGGAATGCAGGTCACGCTGGCGCATCCACCGGAATTCAAACTCATGCCGGAGATGATTCGCCAAGCAGAACAGAATGCAAAGACAAACGGCGGGAGATTCGAAATCGTGGATTCGATGGAAGCGGCTTTTGAGAACGCCGATGTCATTTATCCGAAAAGCTGGGGGATTTTGGAACTTTTTGGCAAGCCTCAAGAAGCGCTGGCAATTGCAAAGAATTATCACTCTTGGATCTGCAACGCAAAAAAGATGACATTGGCAAAGAAAGAAGCCATCTATATGCATTGTCTTCCGGCAGACCGCGGCAATGAGGTGACAGACGAAGTCATTGATGGGCCGCAATCGAGAGTGTATTCCGAGGCGGAAAATCGTCTGCACACAGGCAAAGCCATCATGGCATTGACGATGTAATCGCCTTCAAAAGAAGATGACTTCGCCCGTGATACTGTTTGTCGGCCCTGTGGGAGGGGGCAAAACCACCGTCTTGGCCCATCTGGTCTCTGAGTGGCGCCAGTCAGGAAAAGATGTGCGCGGTCTCTTGGCTCACCGAGTGATGGAGGATGGCTGTCCTATCGGATATGACATGGAAGTGATTGGCGAAAAAAAGCGAAGTGTTCTGGCTCGCAAGGAAGGGATCGGTATCGAACGAACCGGTCCCTTTGTCTTTTTCGACGAGGCGCTTGCACGAGGACGAAGAGCCTTGCGCGATGCCGCGAAGGCCGATATCGTCGTTGTCGATGAGGTGGGACCTCTGGAATTGCGCGGCGGGGGTTGGGCCAGCGAAGTTGAAAGACTGCTGAGCGAAAGCGAGGCGGTGGTTATTTTCGTCGTGCGAGAGGACCTTCAACTGCAGATCATAGAGTGGCTGAAGCCTTTGGGTCGCACGCTCCATTCTTTCCACTTCAGGGAAGCCGCGAAGTTGACCTCGCTGCTTTAAATCGATCCTGACAGGTATCTTCCCATGCAACCCTGTTTCTTCAAAGGGATTCGGAAGAGAAGCGCTCCATGGCGGAGCGAGAGGAAGCGAGAGTGGGGAAAGAGAGAGTGATGCGAGTTCCCTCGCCTAATTTGGAATCTGTCTCGATTTTTCCTCCGTGAACCTCCATGGTGTTGCGCACGATCGAGAGTCCCAGCCCCGTGCCACTGTGAGTTTTGGTGGTAAAGTAAGGCTCGAAGACCCGCTTCAAGTACTCCGGTGCAATCCCCGTTCCCGTATCCTCTATCGTAACCGTGACCCAGCCTCTGTCCGTCGTGCCCGCTTTCAGAACGATGCGACCGTGGCCTTTTTCGCGGACGGCATCAGCGGCGTTCAGCAGCAAGTTGATGATCGCTCCCTCGATGGCACTGCCATTGCCGTGAATCAGCGGCAGGTCGTCGGGCAGTTCCACGCGGAATTGAAGGCGCGCGTTCGGATCCTTCTCTTCCCGCACGAAATCCTTCAGTTTCCCCGTAGTGATTTCCATGAGGTCCACCGCGGATTGAGCCACCGTGGTCAGATCCACCGGCGCGAAATTGGGACTGGCGGGTTTCGTCAGGCGGTTCAAATCTTCGACGATATGTTGAATGCGAGCGGCGGCATTCTGAATCGTCTCGATTTGTCGCTGGAGGGGAGGCCCAAGGGCCCCTTTCATCTCCATCGTCATCTGAAGAATTTCCGTGCCGCTGCAGATGGGCTGCAGCGAATTCTTGATCTCATGAGCGATGCCGCCGGCAAGTTGATTGACGGTGGACCATTTCTCGGATTCGATGAGTTTGCGCTGCAAGGCGCGGTTTTCGGTGACATCATCCAAAAGCACACCGATTTGTGTGATGACGGCTCCGTCGCGAACGACTTCAAAGAAGGAATAGTTCAGAATGCGTTCATCGAGTCTCAACTCCCATTCTTCGCTTCGATGTCCCTGCAGCCATTCCCCGAGCGCATTGAAAATCCGCAACAGCCAGGGGCATTCGGCCGTCCCCCGCGAAAGAAGATTATCGCCGACTTCCAAATGAGCCTTCTTCAGAATCAGCTGCGCCGTTCGGTTCAAGTATTGGATTTGCGTGTGACTGTTGATTAGGATGATTCCGAGAGGCAGCGACTCGAGAGTATTCGTCAGCTCGGCTTGGAGCGACTGCACGCGCCGACGAGCTTGCCTTTCCGCCTCGAGGAGGCGCGCGTTCTCCAGGGCAATGGCCGCCAGATGAACAAAGCTCTGGAAGAGGAGCAAGTCCTCGGGTGTAAAAATCGCCTCGGCACGGGCTGTGTCCACATAGGCGGCTCCCAAAAGTCGCCCTCCCGCGCGCAAAGGCGCCCCCATCACCGACCGAATATGAAGCTCGGCAAGACTCCTCTGGGCCTTCAGATCCGCCTGGTCCCCAATATCGTTGACGAGAATGGGTTCGCCGCCGTCCAAGACCTTTCGGATAATCGTATGGGACGCTGCTCGCTGCGCATCGGGAATGTTTCGACTGGCGTCGTTGCTCGCCACACGGAAGTCGAGTTGCCCCGATTCGTCCACCAAGACCAAAAATCCTCGCTCGGCCTCCGTCAGCTTGACGGCGGCATCCATGGTGCGTTCCAGCAGCGTGTCCAAATTGAGTTCGCGATTGAGGTCGTCCAGAATCAGCGTAACTCGGCGTATCCCGTCTTCGAGGCGTCGCGTCGCCGACGCACCGGCCTCGTCCGTGGAGGGCGTGGACAGGTTGACCAAATCCTCAAGCAACGATTTCCCCATAGAGAACCTCAGTGACTACATCACTCTGCGAGCCCATTGTTGAAAAGATTTTACATCGTGTGTCTGCAAGTACTTCTCTTGCTCCTCGTCTGCCAATTGCTCGGCAATCATGCGCAAGCGAGACGCGGCCTTTTCGATTTCCTGCCGCGTCAGCACGGGGTTTTGCAGCGCATGAGCCTTTTGCGCTTGATACCACGAAACTCGCCAGGCGAATTCCGGAAAGTCGGCAATGCGAGTCCGCCAAGTCTCCTCTCCGTCCGATTTCCCCTGGCGCATGGCCAGAAGCCCCAAGCGAGCTCGAGCGACGAAGGTGGTATCCGATTCCTGTAGTGCGGCAACGGACTCGTGCAGAGACGCGGCCTGTTCGTGTTTCTGCGCCAGGATGAGAAGTTGCAGTCGAGCATTGAGGACATTCCAACGGAGGGAAGAGTCCTCTTCGCCGCGCAGGAGCCTTTCGGATTCGTCCAAGAGCTCACCGGCTTGTTCCCACCGGGCATCCAGCGTCTGATAGACCGCCAGTTCACACAGAGCGTGAGCGCGTCCCAGCGCAGAGCCGCACTCGTGGGCGGCCGCGAGGGCTTGCTCAAGACAGCGGCGACTCTCTTCCGGATATCCGACGGCGAGGAAGAGCTTGCCGAGGTAAATGAGAGGTTCGATTCTCGTTTCCGTATCG
>JAZDIW010000266.1:0-8104 GCA_043804575.1 bacterium | reverse complement strand
GGAAGCACCGACGAACATAACGCCCAACATTGCATCCCGTGGAAGCCGCATGGTTTCAAGGGGGTAAGAAAGAACTGTCACGGCGAGCACCGTCAGGACCCCGGCGCCAATGAAGGGATGGACATGCCAGACCATGGCGCCCGCAAGACCGCAGGCGGCCACCTCGGAAAGGGTGATCCCGATGAAGACAACCCGCTTGAGAATGGTAAAAACACCCAGCATCGTACAGACAACCGCGATCACGCAGCCAGCAAGCAGCGCCTGGGGAAACAGGGTGAACAGGGAATGCAATTCATCGCTCATGCAAAGTTGCCTCCGGCGTGGGAGACTGCGCAACCATTCCCGGAGAGCCTCTGTCCCGGTAATCGGTACTGGCAAGCAAATTCCATTGCCAGTGATTCGCAAGTTGCCAAGAGCCTGCGACCTGCGCGAGCCAACGCTCATATTGATTATTGATTCGCCTCTTCTCCGTGCCGCGCTCCTCATAGATGAAATCTCCCTCGGATTGGGCATGCCGAAGATGAAATTCAAGCGCGGCTTTTGACCACGGGATTTCAAGCTGAGCCATTTCTTCCGTATAGCCGAAGCTTCCGGCTGCTGCCGCCACTTTCCAGTCGCGAGCATTCTCCGCAGGATTCGGCTTTCGCGTGATAATCCGAATGATTCCTCCCATCGCCCCGGAGCCTGCGCCGCGCACGATTTCGATTCGCTCAATTTGCTCTATGGGAAATTGAGAAAGATCCACCGCTCCGCCGGAAGCCGCGTTCAGACTGACTCCGTCCACTTCAACGACCACTTGGTCAGGCCGCGCACCTCGCAAGGAGACGACCTTGCGTCCGCCCGGTCCTCCCTCTTCAAGAACGACGACTCCTCCAGCATTCCGCACGGCATCGCCCGCATCCTTTCCCGCAATGTTCTCAAGATCGTGCCTTTCGATGATCGTAACAGACGGCTCGCGAAGTCTCTGTTCATGTTCGATGGACACGACTATGGGCGGCAGATAGAGGATGGTCGGCTTCATCGCGATAGCGAGAAAAGTGGTCTCTCCTTCGCGAATGACGACATCGGATTTGAGGAAATCTTCATAGCCGATGTGACTGATGCGCACTTTGTATCCTCCGGCGGGCAAGCCGCGAATATCAAACCGGCCGCCGGCATCTGTGAAGTCCACTATCGCCGTTCCGAGCACGAGGACATTGGCGTTTACCACCGGCGTTCCTGTCTCGGCATCGCGCACAACGCCGGACAAGTTCACCTGCACCTGAGCGAAGCTGCTTGATGCAAGAACGAAAAAAGTTATGGCGATGGGAATCCTGCATACCATGAGTCGCCGTTGTGGCTCTCCAGAGCCGCAATGGCGGCAGAGAAATCCTCCTCTATAATGTCGTGAAAGACCCCCCTTTTGTCCCCCCGTGAACGAGGGGAAACTCCGATTCCCCCCCTGCTTGCGGGGGGGTATAGGGGGGGTCAAATTGAGAACATCAATCATAAGGCACATTCATCAAAAACAAAAAAGCCCAGCCTCTCATCGAGAAAAGACTGGGCCAATAGCTCTATTCCTGCACCGTCCCTATACCCCGAAGGAGGCTTCCTGATGTTCCGAGCCGGTCTCCTGACTTGCGTGTCGTCCTCGCGCGGCGCCTTCCCAGTCGGCAAACCAGCTCCGGAGAGCGATCCTGCCGACCAGTGGCGTCTTGCCGCGGTCGTCAACGCTTACAGTGGCGGGGGCCATTCCCGATTCTCACGGGATTCCCGAGCACTCGAAACAGACTGCTTCAAAGAACAAATCGAAATTACAAAAGACTTTTCAAAATGTCAAGTCCCCTTTTCATCCTTCTACTACTCGCGACCTACTAAGAAATACTAGCCGCGACCTCCGGTCGCGGACAAGATTCCGGGCAGGTTGAGAACCTGCCTCGGCGAGAAGGGAGTGATGCTATCGGACAAACACCATCTTCTTGGCGTCCACGAAATTCCCAACCTTGAGATGATAAATGTAAATGCCCGAAGGCAAGCTCGTGGCATTCCAGAGGACTCGGTGAGTGCCTGCGGGAAGCACTTCATTCGTAAGGGTGGCGACTTCCTGCCCGAGGATGTTATAGACTTTCAGTTCGACCTTGGCAGTTTTCGGAACGTCAAACTGGATAGCGGTTACAGGGTTGAAAGGATTCGGAAAGTTCTGGAATAGTGTTGGTTTGTCAGGTAGAATCGGACTACTGGGATACGAGATGCCTGAAATCACGGTGTCGCCGCCATAGAGACCGATATCGCTGATGAGAGTCCCCAACCCCCAATCGCAATCCAGTGTATGGTCGTGAATGGTCGGATCACCAGCGTCAATGCAAGGAGAATCTGCGGAATCCCCACATTGCGTCCACATGAGATGATAATCCTCATTCTCGATATCACGAAGCAGAGGATCAAGATACATGTTCATGTAGGTGTCGCAGGAATCGCTGTTCACATTGATCGTGTCTATCAGACCCAGACCTGGTGGGGCATCTTCTTCGGCGCTGGTCCAGTAGTCGAAATTGCCCCAATTGCCGAAGAAATCGCAATGCTCAAACCGGCACCAAGGGCTGTCCCAAAAGAAAAGAGCAGGTGCCCCTTCCGAAAAAGCGATGATCGTATTTCGAAAAGTCGCCCAATTGGATTCAGTGCAATAGACGGCCGCACCCCGATAGCCGCTACGGTTGCGAATAAGAACAGAGTTCACAAAAGTGCACTGGTTCGACCCGCAGTCAATCCCCCCCCCTGCCTACTTGCGGAGTTGTCAGCGATAATACAGTTTATGAATGTCCCTTTTGGTGCACCGATTCCCCCGCCGTAATCTGCCGTATTGTTGGTAATGACACAATTCCTAAAAATCCCGCCCCCTACATGAATCGCCCCACCAGATCCCCTGGCCGAGTTCCCAGTGAAAATGCAACTGGTGAAATCCCCATTGGGCCAATACACAGCCCCACCTAAGTTCGCCGAATTGCCGCTGAAGATGCAGTCCGTGAATTCTGCGTACCCTGCGTTCGCATCCACTCCACCACCACCTCCATGAGAGCGGTTTCCAATAAACCGGCAGTTCGCGAAATTCGGTGAAGAGTAGCCGCAGAACACTCCCCCCCCTCATCTCCGGAATTTCCCATGAAGGTGCAATTCGTAAAGGCAGAAAATGAAGAATAGCAGTAAACCGCACCCCCATCATATCGAGCAGAGTCGTTCGCGAAAACGCAGTTGTGAAAGTTCGGGGATGTGTCATAGAGGTAGACTCCTCCCCCGAAGCTGTTGGGATCCGGCCAGGTTCCCAATGCCAGACCGTTCTCGATCACGCAGTAGGCCAGACGGCTGCCGGAACTACCCGAACCATAGAATCGCAATCCTCTCCATCGGTCGGGATTGGCCAGAGTGTCGGTGGTGAAGACGACGGAATCAGTCTCCGTGCCTTCGGCAAGAAGAGTCCCGTAGATTCGAAATGGATAGCCACCGTCGAATATGAAGGTCGTTCCCGGCATGAGGCGCAGGGTGTCACCGGACTCTACCGAGATACTTCCAATGACATGATAAGTCCCCGGACCCAGCGTCCCACTCAAAGGTCCTGAAAGCTGGCCAAAGCCCACTTGGGCAAAGGCAAGCAGAAAAGAAAGGCTGAAAATGCGATGCATGTTTGCTTAGGCGATTCGGAACAGAATCATCACAGCCAGACAAATAACCGATATGGCAGGGGCGGAAACGCGAATGAGAACTGCGAACTTGCGCGGCTTGGCCTGCTCAAAGAATCCAACGGCCAATCTCTCGCCGAGACTCATTCCCAGTGGACAGGTAGCCGCAGAGAGCACGACGGCAAACGGTGCATAATAGAGCGACAGAGGAAATTGGGTGCCTGCGACCACACAGGCGGGGATGCCGGTGAAATGACCGACGAATGGGAACAGGTTCACGGCGGCCAGCGCAGACAATCCGCCCAAAATCGCTCTGCCGTGAAGTTTCTCTTTCAAATGAGCACCCACCGCGGCAAACAAGATGACGAATGCCAGCGCTTCCGTCACAAATCCGAAGATGGGATTGATAATAGCGCCATGCAAAACAGGCAATCCCAGCAAGAAAGCGTCAAGCAATTTGAATATCACGGCAACGCCAAGTACAATCAGCGCGGTATGCAGTTTCCTCGAGAAGGCAAGACTCATCGCGAGAAAAAGGATAGCCACGCCTGTCATGACGGAGCCGGTGATGCTGTGGGCACAAGTGCCGCGCAGATACATTCCCAGACCCGCTTCAGACAGTCCCCACAAAGAACCTGCGGCGACAAGAACACTCAGTTTATTGCTGGATTTCCCCATGAGATGATCTCCTCGATACGCTCTACTTTTTGAATATAGGAAAATATCTCATAAGATGCCACTTTCGGCCTTGCCCCTGCAGTCGGTTTTCCTGTCGGCGCGAAGAAGTCCTGCAAAGCAGCCGAACCTACACAAAAAAAGAGGGATTGACATCGCTGCCAATCCCTCTTTGCGAACAGAGCTTGTGTTTACTTGAGCACGGTCATCTTCTTCAGAGCGATGTAGCCGTTCACATCCATGCGATACAGATAGACTCCGGAAGGCAAATTTGCGGCGGAAAAGAGAATCGTATGCCGCCCCGCTTCCCTCTCTCCATTGACCAGGGTGGCGATTTCCCTGCCCAACATATCGTAAACCTTCAGCGTCACGATTCCCGATTCCTTCAAGTCGTAGGAGATGCTTGTTTCTGGATTAAAAGGATTCGGATGATTCTGATAGAGCGCGTATTCGGCCACAACGGCTGGCTCTGTTGAAGGAACGCCGGCCCATACGGTTTTCCCATCATAGGAGAGCAGCCTGCGCTGCCCAAGCTCCAGCGCCCAAATGCTGTATTCGTAGCGGCGGCCATTCATCAGGTTTCTGTCCTCATACGAATAGCTGCCATTCGCGATCTCGAGATCGGTCACTTTCGCGCCGTCCCGCAGAATCTCGTAAAGAATAACATCGTGCTCATCCGCCACGGAGAAAGTCAAAGTCAATTGGCCGTTGCCGGGTGTGACGGTTGGCTCGGCCATCAGTTCTACGGGCAGAATATCATCACAGTTCTCTTCGACCAGATACCCGTTACTCTCTTCGCCGTCAATGAAATTATTGTTGATGGCGTCAATCACATCGTTGAGGTCAGAAAGCGATATTCCCTCGGGCAGTGCGGCAAGATTGCCCCCCAGCACGATATTGGCCAGGGCGAACACCTCATCTACCGTGTAGCCCGCGAACGGTCCCGACGGACTGTGAACACCTGTGAGGACAACGAGACTTCCCAGATCACCGAAGCCCGGAAGTCCGACTTCAGAAAAGCCGAGCGAAATTGCCAACGTGACAACCTGACCTGCGAAGACTCCGGCTTCCGTCGAAACTGGATTAATGTGATTTGAAGTCAGCATGTTTGGAGTAGTGCCTGCGGGAAGAAAATTCTCCACGGCAGCCGAACTTGTGAGATGTATGGTGAAGGTTCCTCCAACGGTCAGACCTGTCGGGAATGCCTCGTCGAAATGAGCATCGCGCAGGCATCCCGGATTCTGCCCATGGCAAGTGCCGCCCCAGCCGCCTTGCGTCTGTGTGCGATAGATTCCCGGCGGAATGTCACAGGGATCATGCTGTGCCGCGGCTTGCCCCACCATGATGACAGCTACGGCGACCAAAGCCGCAAAAACTCTCCATCGTATCATTGCATTATTCCTCCATATTCGAGCATTGTCAGATCTCGATCTCTCAAACTCCATTTCTCATCCAACTCCAAAGAAACCGTCTTCGAGTGACCTCGCCAAGAACGGGTCGCCCCGCACAAAATTCGGCGTTCGTCAATCACAAATATACGAATTTCATCCCGTAATATCAAGAAAAATATGGACTTAAAGCGGCCGTGCCGATAGCCTTAACAGATGCTGTAGGAACCTGCAGGAGCAGATGCGCGGCTACCTTTTGGCTCCCAATGGCTTATGCGGAGTAAGCGTTTGAAAATGATCCGAAATAGAGGGAGCCGTTTTCGCGGCGTAGATGGGTCGGTGAAAGTGGGTGAATTCAGAGAATTGAGGGGATGCCTCTCAAAGTCAAGAAATTCCGGTCTCGATTTCGCGGATTGGAGGATGAAGTGGAACTTCAGCTTTTGGGGAGTTCAGAAGCGGAGCAAACGAGAAGAGGTAGAAGGCGATTGAGAGTCTCAGTAGAAAAGGCGACCGGGTATTCGCTTGACATTGAACACTCCGTGTGATATATTTCATCATTATCGAGCAAGGTTTTTCGAAAGCATAGAGAGGTTAACATGTGTCGGAGGAATTTTTTCATCGGGATTGCCGCCATAGCTTCTACTCTCGTGACACTCGTAGGTTGTGAAGGCCCGGAAGGGCCACGAGGGCCCACGGGCTCCTCCAGCGCACTTCCCGTCTATGTGCTTGGGTCAATCATAAGCCCTCAGGAACAAGATTCTACAACGGATGTCGATGTGGAGATTTACCATTCGCCTGGGATTCCAACGGTGAATATCAATGGAGTTCGAATTCCGCCCGGTAATCCCCTCTATCGGGGATGTGACCCGTTCCGATTTTGTGAACTCAATTTACCTGTCTCTTGCGGCGACTCCGCAGAGCTTCATGTTGTCTATGTGGAGTCCGACGGAACACCTCGAATCGCTCAAGCGAGCATCCGGTTGCCCGGTCAGTTTGGCATCACTTCTCCCGAGACATCCTACGATACTCTCTCGGTCGGAGACAGTCTCGTGGTCTGCTGGAGTCCGTCGGATGGAGTCAGTTTCTATTGGATTGAATTCTACCTGGGGTATGACTACACCGATCCTTCCGGAGATTGGCAGTATTTTCATTATTCTACGGACAGCGCAGTCATAGATACTTGTTTCGTCCTTTCGCAGAACACGCTTTTCCCATCCACGGAAGAAATCGACTCCGTGGATTATGGTTATGGGTACTTGTCGTTATGGGCCATAAATGGCCCTGCACCGGAAAGCGACCAAGGCAATGTGACCGGCGATGGGATTGGATTCTTCTACGGACGGACTTGGGGAGGGCACATATCGTTTTATGTGAGCGGTTCGACTTTTCTGTCAAGCCGTATGGGAATACCTGGGAACGCAAGGCAGGGAGTCGTTGAGCAAAAGGACAAAAAATCGAATCTCTATTCGATGTAGGATTCCCGAAGTTGCGGGAATTCAGAGGGAGGCAGAGTGTTTCGAGGAATTCTCATTCGCATAGTCCCCACTTATAGTGTTCTCATAGCTGCCTTGGTGGGCTGCCAAGGTCCGGAAGGGCCGCGAGGGCCTGGAGGGCCGCCCGGTACCCTTCCCGTTTATGTTGTAGGAGGGATTAGCTTTGGCTGCGCCTACTACGGGGAATACGGATGAATGGATTCCACAACGGGCGCCCGTGTGGATGTCTATGAGTCTCCCGGAATTCCAAGCGTGGAAATCAATGGGATTCGGATTCCTCCGTCCGACCCATTCTTCCGGGGACATAATCCATTCAAGTTTAACAACGACAATTTGCCTGTTTCCCGCGGCGACTCTGTCGAGCTTCTTGTCACCTATCCGATACGGGATGGAGTCCTCGGAACCGTTCATGCGAGTGTTGTGCTGCCCGGTCAGTTCGAAATCACCTCTCCAGACACCTCCTACGATACCATCTCTGTCGGAGACAGTCTGGTGTTTCGCTGGACCCGATCCAATGGAGCCGATGCCTACATAGCTGATTTTCTGTGGAGGTATTCGTACCTGGATACGTCGGGAAACGAGCGATTTTTCCGGTACTATGTCTGTGACACCGTGCTCGCTGATACATCCATCACCTTTTCGCAGGTTCAACTTTTCCCCGACTTGGAAGAAATTGATTCCTTGGAGTACGGTTATGGAGACTTCAATTTGTGGGCGATGAACGGTCCTACCCCGGAAGAGGATCAGGGCAATATGACTGGTGATGGGGTAGGATTCTTCAATGGATTGACTGACGGAGGTTCTGTAGCTATTCGGATAAGCGGCTCGCGTGCTTTGACATGCAGAGCACAAGAGCCCGAGAATCCCATACTGAGACTTGCTGAGCGAAGGATCA
>JAZDIW010000265.1:0-2870 GCA_043804575.1 bacterium | reverse complement strand
TGAGCCAAAGCGTCCTTAGCTGTCATTGCGTGTAGAGAACGAATAAATGGCGAAGCGCGGCGTAGGCGTCGGTAGCCTCTTTTTCGGCCATCCGCGCCTCGGCGCACATAACCAACAGGCGTCGATACTCAGTATCGAGCCGCGCAATCTCCCTGCTAAGGGCGGCGATGTGGTTGATGCACCGCGGATCGCGACAGGGCGGCGCGAGTTCGCCGGGGATTGGAAAAGGCATCACGCTCGCGTCTAAAACCATGGTGGCCCCCAAATGTCCGGGGCACGTTGCGCCGACATGTGAAGGTCAAATGTGCTCGGGAAGTGCCGCAATATCCTGTGGGCGCGCTCACGGACGGCCCTGGGAACGCGCTGCGTCGCCCTGAGGTCAGTTAGTTCGCGCAATAACATCTCCGCTTTCTGGACGGCTCGCGTGCGCTCGCTGGGTATGGTCATCGAGATACCTCCACCTTTTTCACTTCGCCACCACCTATCGTGCCAAGGTTATGCTCGCGGCCACATACGGTACAGCGCACAACAAATCGCTTGCTCGCCTGCTCTTTGTTGACGGGCGTCGTTGCCCGCTTTCCGGATCCGTAGCGCGAGTCCTGAAACTCGTGCTTGCAGTCGCATTTAACGATTCTGGTTTGTTCCATCATTCCTCCGTGTTGTCCAGCATTTCCTCTGCGAGCATGTACCCAATGATAAATCCCTGCCGCGCGACATTCATAGCATCCTCGTTCGAAAAGTGATAATATCGCGGGCCGTGGATATCCCGCACCCGTATTTCTTCGCCATCGTTTCGTAGCCGCGCACATAAGCTAGGTATTCGGCTCGCATAGCCCGCACATCGGCGTCCGATAAAGTTGCCTTTGGATGCATTTCGCCCCATGGCCGACCTTTCTTACGATAGTTTCTCATCTGTACGCATTCACCAAGCTGATAACCTCGCCCAAGTGCCGCACGATATGGACGGGTGTTGCCCAGTTCGAGTGCCAGACTTCTTGATCCGGCGTCAATTTGGCTGTGTCGCCGTCCTTCACTTCAACGAGTATAACACGATTGGTCGGAATTCCTACTATGAGGTCGGGACACCCTGAACCCACTGTCGCAAGCGATTGAACCGTGCAGCCAAGGCGACGAAATGCCTTCACGATTTCAGATTGGTTCGCGTCCACCCTCGCAGCGCGACGCATTACCGCGCCCTCGCCGCGCGCTTCGCCCGCTTCTGAGCGGCCCTGGCTTCATCAGTGACCGGCGCATCCATTTTCAACTTCTCCACCCGACGCACACTCATCTTGCCGATTCGGGCGATGTGGGCTTGCAGTTGTTCTTCAGTCAGGCGAAGGGCTGCGATCATAGCAAACCTTTCTTCTTCAGGATGATGATGCTGCGCGCATGCCCCTCCCAAAACGCAAGCTCGACATCGACGCGGGTCATGTTGGCCTCCTTCGGAATTGGCATAGAGCGATCGTAAATTGCGTGACATTTCCAGCAGGCGTATGCCCCCAGTTCGTCGGGCAACTTACCGCCCTTCGGCTTTCCTGGTTTGTCCGCATGCGCCCAGACCGTTGTAGCTGGATCAAAGCAGCAACCGAACGGGATGCGTACTTGGCAATCCTCGTTGCGGGCGCTTTCCGTGATTTTGCTCATCATTCGCGCTCGAATTGATCTAAAATTACCCGCACCATTTCCGCGCCTTCCGCGTCAGATAAATGCGGCCACAGAAATCTAGTTGCGTGCGTTGTTCTGAAAAACCCTTTTACAGCCTCATGCATTTCGCTGAATTCCACATCATCAAGGCTTTCGTAGTCGATCGACTTGGCAAGCGCGACCATGCGGCCGGTCGGCCCAGGGACGAAATCGCAATGGCCTGCTCCTACTTCTGACCATTTCCTGAATTGGTACTCGTCGGCAAACTGGTCTTGCGCCTCGAATAGAGCGGCCAGCATGACGAAGTGCAGGCGGTGAAACTTAGGGGCGCGCGGGATTTTGTAGGCGAAGGCTAGCATCTCGCCATATTCAAGATTCTTGACGGCGGCGAGAAATCGCTTATAGGCGCGCTCACCCTTCTCCCCGAAACCGACGAGCTTTCCGCGTTCGTCCTTCGTGATTTGAACTTTGGGCATTACTTTTCCTTCGAACCCCACCAAATCGTGATGACTACCGCAGCAAAAACCATGGCAGCGAATACAAAGGCAACGTCGGGTAGGGAGATCATTGCGGGAACTCCCTTACACGCAAATCATCCGGCCACTCAGCCGGATCGGCGCCGGCGCGGTCGCGCAGAATAAGCCGAGCGCTTATCTGCTCTCCAGAGTCGTCCCATTCGACCCGGCCACATGAGGCGATAATTCTATCAGCCTCACCACGATAGACAATTGGATTCGCACCAAACTGTTTACAGAATACCGGGACGCCGGCCGCCTTGCATTGCGCGATTGTGCTGCGCGCCCAGTCGATGTTAAAGGGCCGCGCCTTGCTGCCGCTCTCACCGCCGACGATGATCCACCCGATTTTTCCGCGTACTGCCGCGCCGTCCGCGCCGACTACTCGCAGCCACTGGCGATTAGGCCACGTGTTCCACTCGATCGGCCCGAGCGCAGGCTCGTAGCTGATCCCGTTCTTGCACGGCAGCGCGAGCAGCTTCGGAATGTCGCGATCGGCTTCCTCTTGATTGCAGACGGTGATTATCAGCCGAGTATTTGGAGTGGTCTTTAGCAACATTGCGCCGCCCATCTTTTCCACATTGCCGATGCGTTTCGTGACCAACAGCCATTCCAAGCGCGGTGTATCGCAAATCAACTCCCACAAATCATCGCGCCACGCTTGCGGGGCTTCGTTGTCAAACACGTCGGCAAGCGATGCGCAGAACACGC
>JAZDIW010000264.1:0-3004 GCA_043804575.1 bacterium | reverse complement strand
GAAATCGGGGTCATTGGCACCCCACCAAGAGCTTCCGACGGATGTAATAATGAGGGGGCGCAGATGCAGCACTTGGCAGGCGGCATACACAGCCAGATTGATTCCCGGATTGGAGCCGGTGCATCCCACAGCGACCAAATCCCCCGGCTGAAGGTCGGCTTCCTTCAGAAGGGTCACGGCGACAGCCGCGAAATTGGGATTGGCCCCCATGACCTTGGCCTCAAAGAGACCGTCATCGGTCGTAATGAGAGAGAATTGCTGGCCAATAATCGCCGCAAGGCGAGGGTCTTCATACTCCCGCGCAAAGACGCCTTTTTGGAGTCGCTCTTCCTTCAACGTTTCCAAACCGCGGGCGGCCACTTCCGCCGCCTGGATTTTTTCGGAATACCAGGGTTGCCTACGGATGACTCGTCGATGCTCGACAACTTGAAAGAGCACAAAACCCACCACACACAGGATTATCAGAGTCCAAATGGAACGCCTGGAAGGTCTAAACATTGGCAAAAACCCTCCCGCCTGTCAGAAGAATGACGAGCAGCCGAACAAAGGAAGCGGCCACGAGCATTGCCGCCACGGTTTTCAAAACGCCCTGCCGCTCAAACCAGTTGGCAATGAGTCCGGGAATGATAAATCCAATCGCCTGGAGCCGAATGTCCATGGAGAACATCTCATAGAAGATCATCTGTCGGCTGATATATCCTATGATAAATCCCAAGAGAATGGCAAGCACGAGGCGACGCCGCCCGTAGATGAAGACGAATTGCGAAATCAACCGAATGATCAAAAAAGTGACGAAGCTGACAAGAAATGTACCCAGAAGTCGCAAAGGTTCGTGGAGGTGAAGCGCAATGTAGCCCGGAACCACGATGCCGCCGGCCGCCGCCCCAAATACCTCATTGAAAACCAGGCTAAAAACGACTCCCAGTCCTATCGAAAGCTCAATCATTTCGTTCCCTTGCTCGCATCTATCTGTGCCATATCCCGAATGCTTCCTTTACGCCGTTGGCCGCGTGACTCCATGCACGATTCGCCGGTCTCGGAAATGCCGAACGATTTCCAATCCTCCCGCCCCCACATTGCCGATTCCAAAGATGGTTCCGGCCGAAGGAATCCGCTCGATGGCGGCCTCAAAGACTCGCTGAGGTGCCGTGCGACCCAGCTTCAACGCTTTGGTCTGGTCAAGTCCATAGCGCGGCAAGGCCCCGAAGACACTTGTCGCCTTCTCGCCGGTCAAAAAGAGGTAATCAAATTGGCCGGCCATACCGTCTCGAATCATTTGCAGAAGCTGCAACGCGCGGTCAAAACGATCCGCCCGTGTGTGCAGCAGAATAATGACGACCCCCTTGTCCGAAATTCGATTCTTCGTCTTCTCCCATACGGCGAGAGTGGATTCGGGATCATTCGCCGCCATGGCATAGATGAATCGAACCAGTCGACTGTCTTCCACGATCTCAAAGATGCGCAAGGCCCCGACATCCGCGTAGCCATGATACATCCCTTCCAAGGCCATCGAACGGGGCACACCAACGGATTGGCAGACCGCCAAGGCCACGGCAACATTGTCGGCGTGTTCAATATGGTCAAAGCCACTCAGCTCGTCGAGCGTCACGGAGGACGGATCCACTCTCCGAAGATCACATCCCAGTTTCTCTGCTTGCTCTTTCATCACCGGAAACATCCGGTCCTCGCAAGTGAACGCCACGCCACCGCTTGGCAGAGTGTTGCACAGAGAGCGAGTGATATTCTCAAGGCTTGGCCCCATTTCCTGGATGTGATCCAGCCGGGCATTGGTAATGACACCGATGGTCGAATGAATGAATTGCCTTTCGCTGATCCACTGGAATTCGGGCCAGACGGCCATGCATTCGACCACCGCCGCTTGAGGCCGGCGCCGCGCGAAATAGCGAAAGACTTTCACCTGCTCAATGATATTGGCGCGGTCATGCCGGATGATCTCGACTTCGAGGGCCTTCTCGTCAATGATTCTCGGGAGAGTCCCGGTCGTCTTCGCCACGGTCTTGACGCCGCCCGCGCGCAGTCCCGCGGCAATCAGCCGCGTCACCGACGACTTCCCGCGCGTCCCGTTGACATGAATGCGAATGGGAATCGAACGGACCCGGCGTTGATGCTGGCGAAACTCCACGACTCCATAGAGAAGCATTAGAACCAGAAGCAGAATGAGAACAAGCATCGTCGCACCGGCACCTATTCAATGGAACTAAATATAACTATCTCCCAGGCCAAAGTCAATGAGCCTTTCTTCTGGCTCTCTCCCAGCTTCCGCAGCAACTCCGGAAAGCATATTTCTCCGAGCCCGCCGCAACGAGAAGACCGTCAAGCGGAAGCCGCTATCCCTCTATCGGGCCATTTTCTCCGACAGCCACATCAAACGTGTCCGCGGCCGCGCGGCTCGAACTCCTTGCGGGAATTCTCTCGCCCTGCGCAAAGAGTTCCGCTTTTCCCGCCGGTTCGACCGTCAAGAAAAGATGTCTGCGGACGGCGATACGCAGCGTGTCAAGGGTCTGCAAATGCCGCCGAAATTCCGGATCATCATCGCGACGGAATTCGACCCAGCATGGCTCCATCGCAACAAGGTCATAGGTGGCCACTTTCTCGGAAGGCCTGCGGGTGCGCGGTGGCGTTGGCATCGTCGCCGAGCCCGGTGGAGATTCCGTTGACACGAACTCGATGGGTCCCTGGGACAAGGACTGCGCGTGGCTTAGAGTTTGTTCAAAAGGGATTTCGAAGTCCTGCAACTTCGGCTTGCGATTGGCGGATACCATCATGGCCAGAAATGCGAGGAGGAGCAGAAGGAACAGAGTGAAAGTGAAGCGGCGGCTGGCGACGAATCCCCGAAACACAATCTTCATGCGCGTCGCACCCACCACCTCATAGCGCGGAAGCAATTCGCCGGTCTCATCAATTCTCGCTCGCTTCGGCTCCGTTTCCCGCTTGCTCAATTCGCGGAAACGAACGAGTGCCTGATCAGGACTCAAGCCAATCG
>JAZDIW010000263.1:0-3329 GCA_043804575.1 bacterium | reverse complement strand
GGCGTTTACATAATAGATGGGCGTTGTGATATAGAAGGTTTTTGTCATGATGGTGGCTTGGTTTCCGAAGGACTTTTTGCTTTTCGGCGATGCCGTCGCCGGGATTTTCTTATAGTGGATTTGGCTGGTTCGTCGGAGTTTTTGTCCGTGCTTTTCGCTTTGGAGAGGGAGTCATCACGCCTCGGCATCCGGGGCGGCCGGCGATCCACTTCTTTTTGCCTCTCTTTCTTCGTCGGAGGCACCGCATCGACAGACACCGGAGCGGGGCGCTCCTTCGGTGGGGCTTCCAGGGGCTCCGCTTCGGGTTCCACGACGGGCTGCGGACGCCCGGAAATCGTGATGCGGTGCTCTTTCGACAGTCCTCGTTTCCAGTCCGTATAGTGTTCGAATTCGGTCAGGGAGAATTTCTCCGTCTCGCCGCCTTCGTATCGGATATGGATTTGCTCGAGAATCATGTCCAATTTCTCGATCATCCCTTCCCCCTTTTTCGAATCCAGGACCTTTTGTTCGAGGACGGGGCAATGCTCCAAAAAATCGCGATAGCTGTCCAGCTCGAAGCGGAGGCAGCATTTCAGTCGTCCGCAGACTCCCGAGAGCCTCATGGGATTTAAGAGAAGTGACTGGTCGCGCGGCATTTGAGTCGTGATGGGATGGAATTCGGACAGCCAGGTGGCACAACAGAGTGTCAATCCGCAGCTCCCGTAGCCGCCCTTCTTCTTGGTTTCGTCCCGCGCTCCGATTTGGCGCAAGTCAATGCGAGTCCTATAAGCGGCGGCGAAGTCCTTGACAAGCTCGCGGAAATCAATTCGACCGTCCGCGGTGAAGAAGAAGGTCATTTTGCGGCTGTCCCATTGCAGCTCCACATCCACGAACTTCATCTCGAGATTGCGCTCGCGTGCCTTTCGTCGGGAAAAGAGCAGCGCCTCACTTTCTTTGGCGCGATTTCGCTGGAGAGTTTCCAAATCCTCGGCGCGGGCTTTCCGTAAAAGCTGATAGGAAGGAAGCTCCTCATGTTCTGCGCCTTTCCTCCAGCCCAGGTGGACAACGACGCCCAAATCCTCGCCTTTCTCCACCTGGACAACGGCCATGTCCTCGAGTTGAAACGGGAACTCTTGCGGATTGGCAAAGTAGGCCCGCCGCAGTCCCTTGAACTCTATTTCAATAATGGATGCCATAGTCCGTTCGTTCTAATTTGGTGATGATGATGCGATTCTTCATGCTTCAGGCCGCTTGCTTCTTGGCCGCTTGCTTCTTGGCCGCTTGCTGAGGCCCCAGAGCATGATGAAGTTGGAAACTGAGGGCGGTCAAGACACTGTGTGGCGTGTATCCGCGCTCCAAATAGTCCAACGCCGCTTGAATCGCCTGTGCAGCTTGCTCCGGTTGAAGCCGAGGAAAGTTCTTGACAA
This sequence comes from bacterium, assembly GCA_043804575.1. GTDB lineage: Bacteria > Electryoneota > RPQS01 > RPQS01 > DYHQ01 > JAZDIW01. The sequence continues at coordinate 1,923 of JAZDIW010000263.1, read as the reverse complement.
GTTTCTCTGCTCTGAGTTCGCCGTCTTTTCGTAAACCTGGTAGCGCCAACGGTGGCGTGGTATTTTGACTTCCCTTGCGCGCCGCTTTGAGAAGGGCGACATCGCTGACGAAAAGCAGCAGAATTCCCAAGAGGATGCGTCGCCCGCCGAACTCATCGGAAAGAAGCTTTGTATAGAATTCCTGCAATTTGAGAGGATCCAGTAGAGCACAGTGCATGAAATAGTCTACTGCCATCGAACCCAATTTGTCCCAATCCTTCATTTTCGAGAGTTCCAACGCCTGCCAAAAGCTCCCACCGGCCAATCGCGAAATCGGAGCGGCATTTTCTTTCAATTCCGGATAGCGTGCACAGAGAGCCTGTTCAATATCCGTCTCGGAGATGGGAGGGAAAACAATGCGTTGGCAGCGAGACCGAATGGTTTCCAGCAGACCTCCTTCGTGCTCGCAAGTAAGAAAAAGATGCGTGTCCGAGGGCGGTTCCTCAAGCACTTTCAGAAAGGCATTTTGCGCGTTGAGATTCATTCGATCCGCTTGTGTGATGATGAAAACCTTGCGCCGCGCCTGATAGGGCATTAGGTAGGCTTTGTCAATAACCCAATCGCGAATCTCCTCTATCAAGATACTCAGTGCACGAGGCAAGAGAATCGGGGTATAGGGCTCTTTTGCCTTTTCTTCGATCGCGGCCATTAGTTTTCTCTGCACGACATCCGGGATCCCTCCTTCTTCCTCTCTCGGTGCTTGAGCCATCGCGCCAGTAGGTTTCTCATCCAAAGAGTCCGAGAGGGATTGCTTCCTTTCGTCCTCCGCCGCACGACGCGCGCCTGTCTTGCCGGGCAGTGGCACAATAATGTGGAGGTCGGGATGCTGCAGGCGTGCGGTCAGTCGGCACTGGGCGCAAATTCGGCAGGGAGCCTGTTTGGAGTCCGTGTCGAATTTTTCACAGAGCAGGGCAGCGGCGAAATCCAACGCGACCGCATCCTTGCCGACGCCGCTTGGCCCGGTGAAAAGGTAGGCGTGAGCGATTCGAGCGTTTTCGATGGCGCGCTGAAGATACGAACAGACCACTTTCTGCCCGACGACGCGGTGGAAGAGGGGTTCGCCTACCGCTTCGTCAGCCAATGAAGAGGATTCTGTTTTTGTTTTCCTTCCCATAGCTCAAAATGGATACGATATTTGCCGGTGATGCCGTCAAGGCTGGCCGTGCCGATGCCATCGCCCGCGCGGACTTCGTCGCCGCGCTGCACGGTGAGCTGCTGCAAATGAGCATAGACCGTAAAAAAATCTCCCGGATGCTCTACGATGACGACATTGCCGAATCCTCGAAGCCAGGTGCAAATCGCAACCCGGCCGTCCGCCACGCAGCTTACTTCTTGGCTGGCCGAAGCGGCAATGTCTATGCCCGGATTATCCGTGACCGTCTCCGAGCGTCGGTGCTTCTGCGCGCCGAAGTATTCGATTACATCGCCTTGAACGGGCCAGGGGAGAAGCCCTTTTAGCGGTGTCAGGGGCTCACCGGGAAGGATTCCCGCGAGAGTGGAAGTATCTCGGGCCGCCTTCACCATCTCTTCGATTCGGCGCAAGGCCTCTTGGATTTCGAGACGCTGCCTCTCGAGCAGAGCTCGATCACTGTGCACCATCTCGAGATCCGCCGCTAAGAGCTGCTGCTGTTGTTTCAGCTTCTCTTGCTCAGCGCGCAGCCTTCTTTCCGCTTCGAGAACATCTCGGCGCGTTTCGTCAATCAGCCTATATTCGCCCTCTAAATGGTTTGTGCGTGCTACGATTTGGTCTCGAAGGAGGTCCAGTTGACGGCTCTGATAGGCAAGCTGCGCCAGATGCTTTTCCTCAAGGCGATGAAGATTAGAAAGTACCTGCCGTCTTCGGAAGAGTTCGCCGACACTCTGAGCCCCCAAGAGAAATTCGAG
>JAZDIW010000262.1:0-2823 GCA_043804575.1 bacterium | reverse complement strand
GAGCGCCTTAAATTCCTGTCCAACCCGCTGGATTGCAGGCCCAATGCGGACCTCGTTGGCTTGGACGAGCAGGAGGCGCGCCTCAAGGACTTTATTATGCGCGAGGAAATCTGCTTCCTGAACGGCTTGACCGGATCCGGCAAAAGCAGCCTGCTGCTTCGCATCCAGCGCCATCTCAAAGGCCACAAGTTTTTGTATTTGGACGCGCAAACCCTGCCCAAGGGATTCAACCTGGAGGAGGCCATCCGCAGCAAGCGCTCGTTTTTCGACCAGATCCGCCTCAAAAAAATGCCGACGAAAACGCCGGTGCTCATCATTGACGAATTCCAGGCGACGGACCCCGGCCTGGTCTTGGATGCGCGCGGGCGCTGGGAGGCAAACGACGACCGGCAGATCAAGTCCATCGTCATCGCGCAAATCGACCCGCACCTCAAGAATGTGACGCCCTCGTTTCTGGAGCGCATCGGCAGTCGCATCATCGAGACGCGGATTTTGGACAATGACGAAATGAAGGAAATCCTGCGGCGGCGGCTGCACAATAAGCGCACCCGCACCAAGTATTACGACCGCCTCTCAGACGAGGCCGTCAATCTGCTGGTGGACTGCGCTGACGGCAATCCCCGGCGCCTTTTGGAGTATGCGGGGGAAATTTTTGATTTTCACCACAGAAAATTTAGCGCCCACAACCCCATCGAAGTCAAGCCCGACTACACCGTGACGTATTGGGGGGCCAAGGAGATCCTGGAGCTGGCCAAGGTGGATGTGGCGTCCTACGAAGAAAAGCGCAAAACGCGCGCCCTTGTGGCAAGCGGCAAGGCCGGAAGCTTTAAGCAGATGTTTTCAGAGGACGAACAACAGCTGCTCAAATACCTGATGACGGGCCCAAAGAGCCTGCCCGAAATCATGGTCTACTTCCACCTCACCGAAAACGCCGCGAGGCAGCGCTTAACAACGCTCGAAAAAAAGCATTCTGTGGTGGTCGCCGGCGAGCGCGGCCAAAACAAGCTGTGGCGCGCCGCCGGGCACGTGAAACGGATGACGGTGCGAGTGTAGGGCCCCGGAAGCAAAAGTCTTTATTCATGTAGACGGATTCTGCTGTCGGGTGATCCATCATGAACCGCTTGTCCCGCATTCTGGCTGCACCGACATTGATAACTCTTCTTGGGGCTTCTCCGCAGGTCCTCGGGTTTCCTTCAGACGGAGGGTCCGGCGATATTCCCGCGTATGGGACGGGGTGGGATCGGCCCGCACCCTTTTATGAACCCACGCATCCAGATTCCTCGCCGTTTGAGGTGGCGATTCTTTCTGAATCTCCCCTTCAAGTCCCCGTAAACAATACGGCGTCGCCATCAGTCCCGCACATCAGCGACCTTAAACTTCTTCAAGGGTATGGGCGCAATTCCGGGTGGATGGGCTACGAATTGACACTGCCCAAGGGCGGAAGCGTGTGGTCGCTCGCAAAAGACCTTGCCGATATGCCGGGAAGCCCGGAAGAGGCTAAATGGAAGAAGCAATTACTTGAAAACCCGGGAAAAAATTGGCTGCAATTGATGGATGACAATTCTTATGTGCTCGGGGACAATCCGGATTATGTACTTCCTGGAACGAGATTGATTTTCCGGATGTATAAGACCGAAGTGCCTCATGGTCCTCCACTTGATGTGGTACTATAATCTAGACCGGCCGGTGCGGCTGCGTCACTTTCTTCCAGCCCCAGACAACCCAGCAATAGATAAAGTAGAAGACGACGGTGGACAGCACATAGAATCCTAAGAGTCGTCCCAGGTGGAGGACGCATATGTCGTCCGTGCACGTCCGAAACGCGCCAAGCCCGGTCCACCGGATGGCAATGATGATCAGAAGCGCCAGGGCGGCGAAAAACACGACTAGTTCTCCTTTTCCCGGCCACAGGTATGGGCGGTCTTGGACGGCATTCATGGTGGATTCTCCGTGGAGACCTATATAAAGTTTTTCACAAACATTCGATTCGCCCGCTCTTGTGGCCGATTTCACGAGGTTTTGTCCTTGAATGTTTCATCTTTATTTTCTCTAAATCATTTGTTCATAAATTTTTTTAAACTGAGGTGCCTTATTCATGATTGGTGATCGAAATGATTTTTCCCAAAACCCATTTCGAACGCGCCTTGTGGGACCACGTAAAAGCCAATTACGACCCCAACAACCTCGCAGACCAAATAGAGTTGGATCTGCTTGAGCAAGAGTTGACGGATGAAGCCACGGTGTAAGTTCGAAACATAAACCCGCCGGCCCATGTCAGAAAGAGGGAGTTCTGTGCTTCCGATATCTTTTTATGTTCGTTCTTGCTTTCTCATTCGATGTTTGAGCATTTGACGCATGCTTTCTTGCACACAACACTTGTCGCAATGAAACAAGATGGCGTTACTAACCGCGTTCTTGCGCAGGAACCCGCCTACAAAGCCGTGCTCATCGCGGTGGCCCTGCGCGATTCGCTAGTCTCTGAAATGCATGAGGGCACTGATGATATCTACTATGTGCTAGAAGGCAACCGGAAGATCACTGTGGGAGGAGCCTTGGTCGCAGCGCGCCCAAATGGACCTGGCGAGTGGCTGGGCGGCAACATCGAAGGCGGCAAGGAATTCTTCCTGCAAAGCGGGGACGTCCTCCACATTCCGCGCGGAACGCCCCACATGCTGCATCTTGGGCATGAGTGGTTTTCATACCTCATCGTCAAGGTGTATGGCGTGCCAAACGCGGAATAATAGCTGGGCCGTTTCGAGCGGGGGTTCAGAAAGGCTTAAATAATCCGGCATGATTCGATGCCAAATGGCATCAGCGGGACCA
>JAZDIW010000261.1:0-10631 GCA_043804575.1 bacterium | reverse complement strand
AGCTACTCGACGCTCGAAGGCTCAACTTCCGACACATTCTTCTCTGACACAGGCGCGGTTTCAGCCGCAAGCATCAAGTTTTACCGCGTACTCTCGTCTACACTGCCATAGGGAATTGCGACTTCGCAGGAGCCATTCGTTCAACAAGGGCTTATCCCGCCGTCCGCAAGGACGGCGGGATTTTCATCTCTATGACCTCGCAGAAAAGAGGCTTGCAGTTCGACTCAAAAATTCGTAGATTGCTTGACGAAAGAAATGAAACGGTCAAGAAAGAAGACTTGGCGCGCACTCTTGCGCTTTCGATGCACAGGGTGCGCGGCGTGCTGCACACAGCCCGTTGTGCCGGTGACGGCACAAGATGTGGCTCGCATCATGCGGAGTACGGGTCAGACCGCTCGAGATGTTGTTCATTTCTTCGGGCCCGACGAAGTGAAAAGCAACCCCGGCTCTACCGTCTGGATCAAACTGCGTCAAGGCAAGCGACTGATGGGATTGCGAAGAATCCGGGACCATTGCCACTATCTTCAAAATAGCCGCTGCCTAATTTATGCGCATCGGCCCGTGACCTGCAGGCTCTTTCCTTTCAATATTTTCTATAATTCAAAGGGATGCGTCGAAAGTCTGGAAATCAATGACATCGTGAAATGCGACTATGCGCTTGAGGGACGAGTCTCTCTCGAAAGAATCCAAGCGCTCTACTCTCAGGATGAACGGCAAGACGAAGCCTTTGCCTCAAAAGTGAGGCGATGGAATACTCAACGACCGAACGGTACGGCCAGGGAATTCCTCGCCTTCTTGGGACTTGAGGAGAACTCGCCGCAAGAGAAATCGCGAGAACTGAAATAGCGGATTGCCCAAGCGGGGAAGAGGCGAGATACAGAGTGGACAGTCAAATCCGAAAGCGAGAGAATGAAGGATGAACGATGGCGCACGGAGTCGAGTCTCCACCTATTTCAGAGAGAGAACCGAGGGAGGTCTTGCTACGGGGGAGGCACGCCTGCCGCTCCGATGCCCGCCGAGCCGGTTCTGGACACCGCCGCCTTCGGCGGGAGTCCAGGATCAGACTCGCCCGGAACCGGAAAGCGTGCGGGGCGGGCATGAAGCGGCCGCCGCCATGACAATCCTCTTCCCGCTCCAGTCGCACTTGCCCCGCACAGGTGGAATCGTTCCCTGTCTGCTACTCCTGATTGGCCTTCTCCTCACACCGGCGCACGCACACGAGCGCGCTCGCTGGCTGCTTATCCCGCACGGACGCGCCGGTTGCGAGTTCTACTTCCCGCACGATGATTCCACTTTCATGGATTTCGGCACCGAACTGGTCATCTCCGCGCAGAGCCCGTCGGGCCTGGCTATCTTGGGCTATCTCGACATGCGCACGCAAGCGGGATATTTCTACTCCGACAACCCCAATGCTCCCCGCTCGCCCGTGGATCTGTTGCATCAGATTTGGCATCAGGCCCTTGGCGTCACGATTCCTTTGGGAACCCCTCTGCATTTTTTCTTCATCCGCGACTGCAACCACCAGCTCGACAAGGGCGGCTTCGACCCTGTTCTCTGGACCAATGCCGTCCTCGGACTCGGCCCGCTCGCCCCGCTTGGCCGGTTCGTGCCTATGAGTGAAGAGACGAAAAGGCCGCGCTTGTGGTGGTTCGCCGGAGGCGGACCTGCCCTACGCGGCAAAGAAGGAAGCATCTGGACGACCAACAGCCGGGTGACAGGTGAGGGCTGGCTGCACGTTCTGGCGGCGAAAACCCTGTGGAACTGGGGAAGGCTGGATTTCTATGGCCAGATGATCCTGCAGGGAAGCACCACCAGCCCCAGACTGCGCCACGCGCTGAAGACCGAATGTGCGCTTACGCTGCATTCGGGGCAGGGAGGATGGAGATTCTTTCTCGGGCAGAGGTGGCGCGACACGCGCGTCCTATGGCCCATCGACCGGCGCACCTACGCCGGCCTCGAATTCATCTTCTGACGACGCGCAGGCGCGTCAGCGTCTTCAATATCTACCATCTTCCTTTTCTTCCCGCTTGGAAAGAGACGACTCATCTTCGGTAATGGCTCTCTTATGGCCCCGCGTTGCTACATCGGCACCAGCGGCTTCACCTACAATCATTGGGCGGGTGGTGTCTTCTATCCCGAAGGGCTCCCGCAAAAGGAATGGCTGGAATTCTACAGCTCGAAATTCGACACCGTCGAGCTGAATGTGACTTTCTATCGTCTGCCGACCCTCGCGGCTTTCGATTCCTGGCACCGCAGAACACCGAGGAACTTCACCTTCGTTCTGAAAGGCAGTCGGCTCATCACCCATCTGCGCGCACTGCAGAATTGCGAAGAACCTCTTTCCACCTTTTTCGAGCGAGCCACGAGATTGGCAGGGAAACTCAAAGTCATCCTTTGGCAACTGCCTCCGAATCTGAAAATCCACTTGGACCGTCTTGAGAACTTCGTCAGCCTCTTGCAGAAACGATGTCGCGGGCCGTTGCACGCCTTTGAATTCCGCGAGGCAAGCTGGCTCAATGCGGAGGTATTCGCCCTCCTTCGGCAAGCGGGGATGACCGTCTGCCGCGCCGATTGGCCCTTTTCGGAAGAAGATTTGCCGGACGATTTCCCCTACATCTATGTACGGCGGCATGGCACGACGGCTCTCTATCGCGGCAATTACTCCGACGGCCAACTGCGCGCCGACGCCAAGCAAATCCGGAAATGGCTCAAAACAGGACGGGATGTATTTGTCTATTTTAACAACGACATCAGCGGCTATGCCGTCCGAAATGCTCAGACATTGAAAGAGTTCGTAGGCCAAAAATCTGGGTCACTAAAAGCCAAGACCAAGTGAAACATTGAAAGGGATAGAACGCTCCTATTCAATGGTTAAGACAAGAGTGGATTTCAGGAGGCGATATGAGGCGAAGCTTTGCCCTGTTTCTGGCCTTGCCCGTCGTGGCTTTCATGGTATCGGCGGCTTCCGCACGCAGCTATCAATACGACAAAGTCGTTCATAAGGCGTTTGATGCCGCCGACTTGAAGCGAATCTCCATCCACGCCGAGAACCTGCGCGTCGAGGGCTGGGATGTGGACTCCGTGGAGATTCATGCGGAATGTCATGTCAAAGGTCACGGTTGGTATTTAGGGGGAGCCGAGTTCTATGATGTCGAATTCAGAAAATCCGGCCAAAGTCTGGTCATAACGGAAATTGACAAACACGATGGCATCTTCGGAATTATGGTCAGCCGGACAACCGACAATCACTTTGTTGTCCGCATGCCTCGACGGTTGGCCGTAGAGGTTTGCGCAGAGGACGGCCATATCCTGCTGCACGACCTGAATGGCCCAGTCCGCGTGGAATTCGAAGATGGTCACTTGGAAATCAGACGGACTTCCAGCCCGGATATTCGGATTCATTTCGAGGATGGCTCTGCCCTGCTTTCCGATGTTCAAGGAGCTTTGGAAGCGGAATTCGTGGACGGCAGCTTTCGGATTCGGGACAGTAATCTATCGGTGCTGCGGCTTGAATTCTCGGACGGCCGAGCGGAAGTCGAGGCGGGAATTATTGGAGAAGGGCCCTATAGAGTGGAATTTGACGATGGGCGGTTCGAGTGGATTTTTCCAAGCACAACAGCCGCGACGATTGAGGCCGTTACCGAGGATGGACGCATCACAGCCGACTTTCTCGGCCTTCAAAAAACCTCCTATCGCCATGTTTTTAGCCATACATTGGGCAACGGGGGACCTTCCGTGGAAATCGAAACGCAAGATGGGCGCATTGTCTTCGAGACCGCTCCAGAAATGGAAAAGCAGACTGAATAAGCCTGCCACCAAATGGGTTTCAAAGCCGCCTTCGGGCGGTTTTCTTTGTTCACGCAACGGTCAATTCAATTTCAACTCCAAAAATAGGCACGGCTGCACCGGATTGAAGCGATACGCCTCGGTTTCGGCAAATCCCAGTGTCCTATAGAGCTCAATAGCCTCCATCATCGTGGCAATGGTGTCCAGCTTCATCTTCTCGTAGCCAATCTTGCGCGCTTCCTCAATAACAGCCACCGCAAGCGCGCGACCGATTCCCTTTCCGCGAAATGCTGGCCGCACATAGAGCCGCTTCATCTCGCAGACGCCCTCGGCGAATTTCCTCAGCCCGACGCATCCCGCGACTTCCTCACCAAACATCGCCAGAAGCAAGCGCCCGCTCGGCGGCGCGTATTCGCCCGGAAGCTCAGCCAGTTCTCGCTCGAAATCCTGAAAACAGAGGTCAAATCCCAAAGACGCGGCATATTCCAAGAATAGCTCGCGAACGATGCCGATTTGCTCAGCGGTGTTTGCTTCAAGAAGAGTTAACATATTCCTGCTTCATGCCGCGGCAGGTGTCTCACCTGCCCGGATTTCCTGCGGGGCGAATCAGGAGATTCACCGCCGCGATTAGTGAGCGGTGTCGGCTGCTTGCATCCGACCCAATTGCCTCGGGCGTGTCGCAGACCCACAATGGCGCTATCGCAAATCCTCACTCGATATAGTATCTCATAATCGGCCGCGTCGGCGAACGGCGCAGGATTTCCACAAATCCCGCCTTCCGGAAAGCAGAAGCCAGCCCTGTGTAAGCGAAAGCGTCCGCCGTCGTGCCTTTCTTCGGTTCGACGGGATAGCCTTCGAGGATTTTTCCGCCATTCTTGCGCACATAGTCAATCGCCGCTTCGAGAAGTTTCACCGTGACGCCTTTGCGGCGGTAAGGCTTCGCGATGAAAAAGCAGACAACAGACCAAACAGGTTTGTCGTCTACCGGTTGCAGAATGCGCGAGCGAGAGAGAGTCGGATAATTTGTTCTCAGCTCCACGGCGCACCATCCGACCGGCTCGCCGCCTGCATAGGCGAGGATTCCGGGAACTGCGCCCGAACTGATGATTCGCTTTATCGCCCTTTTGTTCCCCGCGCCCTTCTTCTTCTCGAACTCCGCGCGCGTCAGCTTCCACCACATGCACCAGCATCCCCCGCACGCCCCATTCTTGCCGAAGAGCTTTTCGAAGTCGAACCGCCTCTCGAAAGTCAGCAAGTGAAAAGTCAAATTTGTATCCATAGTCACTATTCCACGCCACAATTGATAGACAGACAAAAGGCCATTCTATGCAATCCCCACCGGATCAACATCCATTTCAATCTCGACGCCGGGTTCGGCGCGGGTGCGATGGAATTCATCGCGGGCTTGCTTGACGACGCGGCGAAGAGTAGCGCCGCTTTCGTCTCTTGTGCGCAGCGACCGCACGAGAAGATGATAGCGAATCTTGCCGCGCAATTTGTAGAGAACGGCCGGTGCAGGACCCAGCGTTTCGACGCCGCCTTCGCTTTTCACAAGCGAACGGAACCGCAGCGCCGCTCGCGCCACTTTGCTCTCGTCTTTGCCTGAAAAGCGCACAAGCACGAGCCGCGCAAAGGGAGGGAAGCTCGCGGCCTCGCGCCTCTGCAACTCCTGCTCGGCAAAACCAAACCAATCCTGCTCGCAGACCGTTTTCACAACCGGATGCTCCGGCGCAAAAGTCTGCACGAGCACTTTCCCCATACGTTCCCGCCGTCCCGCCCGACCGGATGCTTGCGTAAGCAGTCCCGCACCGCGCTCGGCCGCGCGAAAGTCAGGATGAAAAAGCTCTGTATCTGCCGACACAACACCCACAAGTTGCACACCCGGAAAATCAAGCCCCTTCGCCACCATCTGCGTCCCGAGCAAGATGTCATATTCCCCTGCTGCAAAAGCCGCAATCATCCGCCCGTGCGCGCCTCGCCTCGCCGTCGTGTCCAAATCCATTCGCAACAGCCGCGCCTGAGGAAAATGGAGCGCAAGCTCCTCTTCCAAGCGCTCGGTGCCGACGCCTTCATAGGCGAGGTCTGACGAACTGCATCGCGGGCAAGTTTCCGGCACTTCTTCGCGCTTGTCGCAGTAATGGCATCGAAGACTTCTGCCCCGCCGATGATAAGTGAGACTGACCGCGCAATCGGGACATCCCGGAATAAATCCACAATGACGGCACATCAGAAACGGTGCATAGCCGCGGCGGTTCTGCAGAAGAATCGCTTGATCCCCTGATGCGAGAACAGCTTGAATCGCGGCGATAAGCTCATCGGAGAGAGGCGCGATTTCTTTGCCATCATCCTGCTGTCGCGAAATAATCGAAATCTGAGGCAATACCGAGCCGCCTACTCTCTCGGGAAGTGTCAGCAGTTCATACTTGCCCTGCCGCACTTGATAGAGTGTTTCCATACTGGGTGTGGCGCTGCCGAGAAGTGCGACCGCTCCTTCAAAATGCGCTCGCATGAGAGCCGCATCGCGCGCATGATAACGCGGATCAGGCTCTTCCTGTTTGTAGGTTGCTTCTTGTTCTTCGTCAATGACAACGAGTCCGAGCTTTTTCAGCGGCGCAAAGACGGCGCTGCGCGCGCCAATCACGACCGGATAATCTCCGCGCAGAATCCCTCGCCATAGGTCATAGCGAATGGCAGGAGATTGCGCGCTGTGCTGAATCGCCACGCGATCGCCGAATGCCATATGAAAACGAGCCCACAAGTGTGGCGTCAGCGCGATTTCGGGCACGAGCACGAGCGCTGTCTTTCCGATGCACAGGACTTCCTTGATTGCCTCGATATAAACTTGTGTCTTGCCGGAGCCGGTCACCCCATAGAGCAAGAAGGCTTCGAACTTGCCAGCAGAGAGCGAGGGCAGAATTCTCGAAAGTGCTGCATCTTGCGCTTGCGTCAACTTCGTCGGTGAAATAATCTCTGGAGCCTTCTCGCGTTCCGGATCCCAGCGTGATACTTCTTCCAAACGCAATGCGAGAAATCTTTTCGCAAGAAGTTTGCCCAACGCTTGACGGCGAGCCGAGCTTGCCCCTTTTAAGAGCTCAGAGCGCAAAATGCCTTCCGGGCCGGCTTCAAGGACATCGCGTAGAATGCGCTGCTCGCCGCGCGTTTCCAAACCTGCAAGGAGCTTCTCCCAATCCTCGGACGCCTTGTCTTCCGCAAGCGAAACGATGGCCTCCATCTTTGATTTGACACGCGGCGGCAAGAGCACGGGCCGAAGTGAAATGATTCCGGCTTCTCGAAGAAGGCGAACCTCATGGGGAAACCGCGAAATTCGCAGAGCCCGCCGCAGAGCTTCGGGCGTCAAGGGCCCCGACGACAGCGCCGCCACAATTCGCTGAGCATCCGGATGGCGACCGGCATAGTCACGCCATTTCTCTCCATCGGGAGCCGATTTAAGAACCCACCGACGCTGCTCATCCAAAGTGATGCCCGCGGGAAGCGCGGCTTTCAGCACATCTCCCCAAGGGCACAGGTAATACTCGGCTATCCATCGCGTGAAGCGCAAGAGATTTTCGTCGAAAACGGACTGACTGTCCAGGATTTCCAAGATCGGTTTCGTCGCGCGCGGATCAATCTTCTCGTGCAGAGAGACGAGGAATCCGGTTGTGCGGCGGCGGCCAAAAGAGACAAGGACGCGCTGCCCGAGTCTCGCGCGCTTCGCCATGTCCGCTCTGAGACCATAGCTGAATCCGCCGGACACTCCGGGCACCACGACTTCGACTGTGACGGCAAAATCAGAGTGGGAGGCTACTTTTTCTGGAATTTCAGCCGTAGAGGGACCCCTTCGAATCCATAAGTCTCGCGCAGACGGCGTTCGAGAAAACGCTTGTAAGGCTCATAGACGAGATGCGGATAATGCGAAAAGAAGATGAAAGTGGGTGGCTCGATATCCGCCTGTGTCAGGTAAAGCTGACGCGTATCTTTGCCTTTGATCGCAGGCGGTGGGCGATCCTTCATAATATTGCCGAGAAACCGATTGAGTTCATGTGTCGTGATGCGTTTCTGCCTCTCTTCAAAAACACGAATTGCCGATTCCAACACTCGATGGATGCGCGTTTTTTCCACGGAAGAAATGAAAAGGATTGGAACAAAATCGAAAGTGCCGATTCGCTCGCGCAATTCTCTTGTCAAGCGGTCCGCCGTTCGCTCGTCTTTCTCCACCAAATCCCACTTATTCATGGCAAAAATCAATCCCTTGCCAAGCTGCGCGGCTTGCTCGAGGATTTCGATATCCTGTGCGACCACACCATCCGTCGCATCCACCATCACGACGGCCACATCGCACTCGCGAATCGCCCGCTGGCTGCGCAGAGTACAGAAGAATTCGACCGCCTCTTTGATTTTCGTGCGGCGACGCAGACCCGCCGTATCAATCAGAGTGATTTTCTGACCGTAGTAGGTCAGCACGGAATCCAAACTGTCGCGCGTTGTCCCTGGGATTGGCGTGACAACGCGTTCAGGTTTTCCCAGAAGCGCATTCACCAGCGAGGACTTGCCGACATTCGGGCGACCGACAATCGCGATGCGCGGACGCGGGCGCGTTGGCTCTTCACCTACGCCGACCTCGGGCAATCGTTCGATGATTCCATCGAGAACTTCGGCGACTCCTCTGCCGCCGACGGCGCTGCAGGCAAAAGGATCCCCTAAGCCCAGCGAGTAGAAGTTGCTCACCTCGGCATCCTGCTTCGGCCCATCCACTTTGTTGACGGCAAAAATGAGCGGCTTTCGGCTGCGATGCAAAATGCGGGCAATATCCAAATCCACATCGGTCGGCCCGGTTTGCGCATCGGCGATAAACAACACGAGGTCGCATTCGTCCAGCGCGAATTCCACTTGCTCGCGAATGGCCTCCTCGAAAATGTCGGCAGACGACGGCACCCATCCGCCCGTGTCCATCACGAGAAAGGTGCGGCCTATCCATTCCGCCTCAGCGATGTGGCGGTCGCGCGTCACGCCGGATTCGGCGGCTGTCACGGCTTTGCGCCGGCCGATAATGCGATTGAAAAGCGTGGACTTGCCCACATTCGGGCGCCCCACGATGGCAACAATGGGAAATGGCATAATTTATACAAGCGAAGACAAGCTCAATATACGAGATGGAAGCTATGTTGTCAACCGAAGCGAACGCTCCGTCTTTTCGTAAAAAGAAAACGGGCGGGTCACAGACCCGCACCCTACAAAATTGGACTCGCCGCTCTTGGATTTCCAGACCCGCAATGGCAGCATTCTTCATACGGGGCGAATCAGGAGATTCGCCGCCGCGATGGATATTCTCACCGTGGCAGGTGTCTCACCTGCCCCCTTCCCGCCAAGTCAGATTCACAACCCAAAATCCCCGCCGCGAGCGGGTGCCCTCACCCCGCGCGCAGTCGCCGAGCCGGGTTCACAGGCCTGGCCGGAACCTACTTCAACAGCACCATCTTACGCGTCTCTTGAAATCGCTCCGCCTCCATCCGGCAAAGATAGACACCCGAAGGCAAGCCGCTCGCATCCCAAACGATTGTGTGAGTACCGGCAGGTATGTCGCCATTTACAAGCGTTACCACCTCGCGACCAAGTAAGTCAAAGACCTTCAAGGAGACGAGTCCCCTTTCCTTCACATCACAGCGAATTGTTGTGGTTGGGTTGAAAGGATTCGGGAAGTTTGGATGAAGAGCAAATTCGAGCGGCACGGCATCGCGCGTCGGCGTCGCTGAGATAATCTGCTCGTGAATCGTCTCGCGGCCGGTAATGTCCACATCGGATATGCGATATTCATAAGTCAGGCCATTCTGCACGAAGCGATCCACAAACTCATAGGCATGCGGTTCCGTCGTCGTGCCATGGCCGGGGATTTCAGTTAGCTTGCGGAAGACCTCTTCTCCGACTTTGCGCTTATAGAGGACAAAATGGCTGTTATCCAATTCGCTTTCCGTCCGCCATTGCAGCGTCACTTGCCCATCGCTTGCAAAAGCTTGGAAGGTCGTGAGCTCGACGGGCAACGGGCCCTCAATCATTCCCGAACTGTCGCCCGCCGTCCATGTGACATAATCGCTGCAATACGGATGTGAGAGCCAGAAGGTATCAATGGTACCAGAGGCAAGCGGCGTGCTGGTTGTGAAGACAATCGAATCGCTGTAATTTGCCACTGTCCATCCGACCGCTTCTGCATTCCCTCCGACAGAGCCGATTGTGCCTGAGCAGAAGTTGGTGAACACGAGGCGCGACAGGGAACCGCTGATCCAATGGAGACGATAGGCCCAATCGGTCGGGCCGGGCGAAATCAAAGTCACAAATCCGAGATTGGGGTATACCGTTCCTTGCGCATTTTCATACGCCCCGATATCAGGATTCGAGCCGGGCGGGTTCGGGCGCGGATTGCCGTCCATATCGTTTGGCGGCGGATTCGTGGGGTCTGCCGCCCCGATGCAAGGACTGGAGTCAGTCACGTGCATGTCGCCTGTCGGGGGATTCACAAAGCATGGGTCGAGGAAGATGTTGTAGTAGGCATCGCACGGATCGCTATTGGCATTGGTTGCTGAAATCTGGCCGATGGCAGCTGGACCATGGATTGGGTCGTCGTTGAAGAACACGATATCCCCTGCGCTATTGCCAAAAATGTCGGAGTACACGACTCGGCTTCCTGCACTGTTCTTGAAATAAATGCCTGACCCTTGGGAAAATGCAATTGTGGTACCATTGAAGATTGGCGATGTCCCTTCGCAATACACTCCACCACCGGAGCCTGCCGAGTTGCCCCCGAAAGTGCAATGTGTGAAGATTGGCGACATCCCTTCGCAATACACCCCACC
>JAZDIW010000260.1:0-2294 GCA_043804575.1 bacterium | reverse complement strand
GGGGTCTTTTCGCCGAATCCATTCCAGCACCATGGAGGCATGCTCCTTCTCTTCGTCTCGATTGTGCTGAAGGATCGCTTTGAGATCCTCGTCTTTACACGCGTCAGCACGTTGGTTGTACCAGTCAACCGCTTCTAGTTCTTCCATCAGGGAAACGATTGCTCGATGCATGTCGCGCGTTTCATCAGATAGTTCCGCTACGGGTTCGTGGAAGCCGACACTGGACATTTATTTCTCCATTGGATTGCGGGTTCAGTTCGAATGAATGCCTAACTGGTAATGATCATCATCCACGGGCATGGTAAAACTATGTACCCCTATATGCAAACATCCAAGGGTATATAGTCCTATATGCCGCTATATGGACGGCGCCGGGAGCGAAAATCAGCTCTCGATCAAGCGGTGCGCGAGCTTCGCCGTGAGTCGAGGTCTGGTGTCGATCGTGGCCACTTGAGAGTTCCCGGTAGCCAGTTCCTTGTTGAATGCACGCATCAGCGTGGCCGCATCTCGGCCGATCTGCTTCAATGCCGCCGCGAGCGGAGAAGCCGCGTCACTGAGCGACGCATCTGCAGAAGTGGATTATTTTGAGACGGCCCGCGTTTTTCTTCGGCTGGAGATAAACGGCACCTTGTCGCGTAGCGCAAGTCGCTTGGCTTCCTTCGCGGATTTCTTCAGCGCATCGAGCACGCGCGCATCCGCGGCGGAAATCGGTTTTACTGTTTACGCCAATCAGTTTCGCGAACTGGCTCTAGCTGATTTTGGCCGCCTCGCGGGTGGTCCGCACGTCGGGCGCCGGCAGTTCGGTACAGTAGTAGATTCCCTTTGCGCCACTGCGCTTGCCGTTCAGGTCAGACCGTCTTTTCCATGCATGACATTCCCAACACCTTGGCTGCCTTGTTCAGACGTGCATCGAAGCACGCAAAGAATATGGGCGATTGTGAAATCCGGCCGGTTTCAAAAGCAGCCGCGAGCTGGATGCTGTTATAGCCGCGCAGTGCGAAGGTATCGGCATATTCCGCGGCCCTCTCAACGAGCGGCTGGTCGATGTCCAGTACCACAAAACGCGGCCAGTCTGCCGCGAATGCAGCTCTTGCCTCTTCGATAGTCGCTGCATCTTCCGGTACCTCTCGCGCTCGTCGGGACAATGCGGCGTGTGCTTCCGCCCACGCGATGCGGCATACCGCCACAGCCTCGGCTTCGAGCATTCGCGATTTGAGCGCATCACTCTCCGGCTCGATGATGTAGAGCTTCACCAGAGCCGAAGTATCGCAAAACAGGATCACCCGCGATCGTCCAGAACCATTGTAGAAACGGGCTTGCCTTGTCCGCGCAAGGCAAATGCCGCCCCGATTGGCTTACCGCCTTGCCAGCTCGCGACGCGCGTCGCCAACAGGCGCGCCACCCCGGTGCTATCGGCTTGAGGTACACCTACGAGTCGGGCCACCACCTTGCGATGGGAAGTGAGTTCAATCAATTGCCCAGATCGGGCTTGGCCAACATATCGCGCTAAATGCGACTTGAATTCCCGCATAGAAACCAGCATATAGGACCTTTATCTGTGTTATAGCGTGTATATTGTGTCCACTATAAGTGCCTTATGTCAAGAAAAATGGTCCTATTTACGGCCGGCAAGAAAAGCCGACCGCTCAAGGCGCGCGGCCAATTACTGAATGGCCAAGCCTGGAGCGGTTCTCCAGCCAGCGCCTTCGCGCAATTTGGATTACAGATTGTGCTCTTGGTCCGGGACTAGCAGGATAGGGCAAACATCGGCCCCATGTGCGAAAATAGTGCCTCCGCATTAGCGGCGCCGCGTTTGACGCGGCCTTCGCCCGTGGCCGAATCAACCCTCATTTTGATCCCCACTTAGTCATGGCACATGGACGCCGTTCCTCCACCTTATCCATAGACGTGGACGCGCCCGCGCCCGGCGCGCGGCGCAACGAATGGCGCGCGGTCGGCATGCTGCTGCCCTATCTGTGGGAATACAAATGGCGGGTACTGGTCGCGCTCGCGTTCCTCGCTTCGGCGAAATTCGCCAACGTCGGCGTGCCGCTGGTGTTGAAGGATGTCGTCGATTCGCTCTCGCCCGCGCAGCAGGTCCTGGCACTGCCCCTGGCGCTGTTCATCGCCTATGGCCTGCTGCGTCTGTCCACGGTGCTGTTCGCCGAACTGCGCGACGTGGTGTTCGTGCGCGTGACGCAACGCGCCATCCGCCGCATCGCACTCACCGTATTCCGCCACCTGCACGGCCTGAGCCTGCGCTTTCACCTGGAGCGCCAGACCGGCGGCGTGAC